>NZ_MWIG01000060.1:0-17225 GCF_002156145.1 Streptomyces sp. NRRL B-24572
CGTCACCGGCAGCGGCCGCGGACTCGGCCTCGCCTACGCCCGCTCGCTCGCCGCCGCCGGCGCCGCCGTGGTGATCAACGACGTGGATGCCGAAGCCGCCGCCGAGGCCGTGCGCCTGATCACCGCCGAGGGCGGAAAGGCCGTCGCCGAGGTGGTTCCCGTCGGCTCCACCGAGGCCGCCGAGGCGCTCGTCGCCCGAGCCGTCGACGCGTACGGCCGGCTCGACGTCATGGTCACCAACGCCGGCGTCCTGCGGGACCGGGTGCTGTGGAAGATGACGGACGAGGACTTCGACACCGTCGTCGAGGTGCACCTGCGAGGCACCTTCACCTGCGTCCGCGCCGCCGTCGAGCGGATGCGCGCCCAGGGCGAGGGCGGCCGGATCGTCGTCGCCGGCTCCCCCGCCGGGCAGCGCGGCAACTTCGGGCAGACCAACTACGCCGCGGCCAAGGCCGGGATCGCCGCCATGGTCCGCACCTGGGGCATGGAGCTGGCGAAGGCCGGCATCACCGCGAACGCCGTCATCCCGGTCGCCGCGACCGCGATGACCAAGACGATCCCCGTCTTCGCCCCGCACGTCGAGGCCCTGGAGCAGGAAGGCATCGCCTTCCCGGACAGCCTGCGCAAGGGCGAGGGCTTCGGCACGCCCGAGGACGTCGCGGGTCTGGTGACCTTCCTCGCCTCGGACGCCTCCGCCGGGGTGACCGGCCAGTGCGTCGGCATCGGCGGCGACAAGCTCTCCCTGTGGTCGCACCCGCGGGAGGTGTCGGTGGCGTACGCCGACGGGGGCTGGAGCGCCGAGGCGATCGCGGCCGCCTGGCCGGTGACCGTCGGGCGCACCCCCGAGACCTTCGGCATCCCGGCGCCGCAGCTGTGAGCGGCGACGGCCCGGTGCCCCCGATGGACGTGGACGCGCTCGTCGCGATCGACATGCACACCCACGCCGAGGTGTCGGAGAAGGGCGGGGCCTCGCTCTCCGCCGAGCTCGACGCCGCCGCGGGCGCGTACTTCAAGGCGGAGCACCGCCACCCGACGCTGCCGGAGATCGCCGCGTACTACCGCGAGCGGCGGATGGCCTGCGTGGTGTTCACGGTGGACGCGGAGTCGGCGACCGGCACCCCGCCCGTACCGAACGAGGAGATCGCCGAGGCGGCGCTGAAGAACCCGGACGTGATCATCCCGTTCGCCGGCGTCGATCCGTACAAGGGGAAGGCGGCGGTCCGTCAGATCCGGCGCCTCGTCGAGGAGTTCGGGGTCAGGGGCTTCAAGTTCCACCCGAACATCCAGGCCTTCCACCCCAACGACCGAATGGCCTACCCGCTGTACGAGGCGATCGAGGAGGCCGGCGCGATCGCGGTCTTCCACACCGGGCAGACGGGCATCGGCGCGGGCGCTCCCGGCGGCGGGGGCATCCGGCTGAAGTACTCGAACCCGATGGACGTGGACGACGTCGCCGCGGACTTCCCGGGGATGAGGATCGTCCTCGCCCACCCGTCCTTCCCCTGGCAGGACGAGGCGCTCGCGGTGGCCACCCACAAGCCGCAGGTGTACATCGACCTGTCGGGCTGGTCGCCGAAGTACTTTCCGCCGCAGCTGGTCCGGTACGCCAACAGCCTCCTGAAGGACAAGGTGCTGTTCGGCTCCGACTTCCCGCTGCTCGCCCCGGACCGCTGGCTGGCCGACTTCGCGGAGCTCCCGATCAAGGACGAGGTCCGTCCGAAGATCCTCAAGGAGAACGCGGCCCGCCTGCTCGGTCTCACCGGAAACTGAGGGGTATCCCATGCGCAACCAGGGCATCGGCTCCTGGCCCGCCCGCCGCGACCGCAGAACGCCGCGGCGCACCGCCCTCCTACACGAGGGCCGCGCGGTCGACTACGCCGAACTCCACGGCCGCTGCGTCCGGTTGGCCCACACCCTGCGGGGTGCCGGGGTCGACCGCGGTGACCGGGTGGCGTACCTCGGACCCAACCACCCGTCGTACCTGGAGACGCTCTTCGCGGCGGGCATTCTGGGAGCGGTGTTCGTCCCGCTCAACACCCGTCTCGCCGTACCGGAGCTGCTCCACCAGCTGACCGACTCGGGCAGCATCGTCCTGGTGCACGCCGGGCAGTCGGCCGAGCGGGTGAAGGAGTTGACGGAGGGAGCCGGCGTCGGCACCGTCCTCGCCGTGGACGGCGGACCGGGGTCCTCGTACGAGGAGCTGCTCGCGGCCGCGTCGACGGAGCCGATCGACGAGGAGGTGGGGCACGAGGACGTCTGCCTCATCATGTACACCTCGGGCACCACCGGCCGTTCCAAGGGCGCCGTCCTCACCCACGGCAACATCGTCTGGAACAGTCTCAACGTCCTCGTGGACACCGACATCGCCGGCGACGAGGTGGCCCTGGTCGCCGCACCGCTGTTCCACACCGGGGCCCTCAACATGAGCTGCCTGCCGATCCTCCTGAAGGGCGGCACGGTCCTCCTGGAGCCCTCCTTCGACGCGGAACGCACCCTGCGGCTCGTCGCACGGCACCGGGTGACCTACATGTTCGGTGTGCCGACGATGTTCGACGCGATGGCGGCGACCGCCGGGTGGGCAGGTGCGGACCTGACCAGTCTGCGCACCCTGCTCTGCGGCGGAGCCCCGGTGCCGACCCGCACCGCCCACGCCTACCTGGACCGCGGCCTCACCTTCGTCCAGGGGTACGGCATGACGGAGACCGCGCCGGGCGCCCTCATCCTGGACCGGGCCGACTCGCTGAGCCACGCCGGTTCGGCGGGCGTCCCGCACTTCTTCACCGACGTCCAGGTGCTGCTGCCCTCCGGCGAGGAGACGGGGCCCGGCGAGAAGGGCGAGGTCGTCGTCGCGGGACCGAACGTGACCCCGGGCTACTGGAACCTCCCGGAGGCGACCGCCGCGGCCTTCCGCGACGGGGGGCGCTTCCGGTCGGGCGACGTGGCCACGGTCGACGAGGACGGTTACGTCACGCTCGTCGACCGCCTCAAGGACATGATCATCTCGGGCGGGGAGAACATCTACCCGGTCGAGATCGAGGACGCCCTGCTCCTGCACCCGGACGTCGCCGAGGCGGCCGTCATCGGCGTGCCCGACGCCCGCTGGGGCGAGGTGGGGCGAGCCGTCGTCGTCACCCGCGCGGGCGCGACCGTCACCACGGAGGAGCTGATCGCCCACCTGGAGCCCCGGCTCGCCCGCTACAAGATCCCCAAGAGCGTCGTCCTCGCTCCGGAGCTCCCCCGCAACGCCACCGGAAAGCTGCTCAAGGCCCCGATCCGGGCGCTGTACGGCAACGACGCCGACGCCTGACCCTTCATCCCTTTGCACCAGAGGAGTACCACCATGGCTCTCACCGTCCACGGCATCGACGAGATCAAGGCCCAGGCGGGCGCCGACCTCGGCCACAGCTCCTGGGTCGAGATCGCCCAGCCGCGCGTCGACACCTTCGCCGACGCCACCGACGACCACCAGTGGATCCACGTCGACGCCGAGCGCGCCGCCGCGGGACCCTTCGGCGGCACCATCGCCCACGGCTATCTGACGCTCTCCCTGCTCATCCCGATGTGGAGCGAGCTGCTCCAGGTCGAGGGCGTGTCGATGGCCGTCAACTACGGCCTGAACAAGGTCCGTTTCCCCTCCCCCGTGCGCGTCGGCTCGAAGATCCGTACGCACGGCCGCGTGGTGTCCGTGGAGGACGTCAAGGGCGGAGTCGAGGTCGTCGTGGACCTCACCGTGGAGATCGACGGTGTCACCAAGCCGGCGTGCGTAGCGCAGGCGGTGTACCGCTTCTTCGCCTGATCCGCGTCGTACGGGGAAGAGGGCGGCTGCCGACGCGGCCGCCCCCTTTCGCGTACCACGCGACGGGCAGGTCGACGGCGGCGGATACGGTGGCCCCGCGCTTGTCCTTGTCAATGCCCCGAGGAGCCCCGACGATGCCGCAGACCGCCGAGGTCGAGGCCGAGCCCGAGACCGAGCCCGATCCCAAGGCCGCGGCAGAGGCGGAGGCGGAGGACGCACCCGGCGAGCTCGTAGGACCGCTGGAACGGGGGCTCGCCGTGCTCCGCGCGATGGCCACGGGATCCGACGTCCGCCACCGCCCCGGCGACCTCGCCCGGGCGACGGGACTCGCCCGTTCCACGATCGACCGGATCGCGACGACGCTCGTCCGCCTCGGCGTCCTCAGGGCGGAGGGACGCGAGCTGCTCCTCGCCCCCGGAGCCGCCGAACTCGGCAACGCCTACCTCGCCTCCAGCGGACTCCCCGAACTCCTCGGGCCGCACGTCGTCGCCCTCGCCGACGCGCTCGACGAGTCGGTGTCCCTGGCCGTCCCCGACCGCGACGGCGTCCGCTTCCTCACCCAGGCCACCCGCCGCCGCGCCACGGCGAGCTCCTTCCGGCCCGGTGGCCTCCTGCCGGCCGAGCGGTGCGCGCCCGGCGCCCTGTTCGCCGCGCAGTGGGACACGGCCGACCTCGAGCGGTGGCGGGCCCGGCGCGCGAAGGACCCGCAGGACACCGGCTTCCCCTCCGTACCGCCCCGCCCGGACGCCCCTCCCGACGAGGTCGAGGCCGAGTTCCTGGAGCGGGTACGGGAGGCCGGCGAAAGCGGCATGGCCGTGGACGACCAGACCATCGAGCCGGGGCTGCTCGCCGTCGCCCTTCCCGTACGGGGACCCGGTGGCGCGGTGGTCTGCGCGGTCGCTGTCGTCGGCCACACGAGCCGGCACAGCGCCGCGTCCCTCGTGGACACGGCCCTGCCGCCGCTGCGCCGGACGGTCGCGGCGATGGAGGCCGCGCTGGCGGCGGCACCGGTCGCCGCCGCACCCGCGAACGGCGTCCCGGCCCCCGTGGCCGTGCTCAAGAAGGAGCTCGGCTCGGGGTTCCTCCAGTCGCTCGCGCGCGGGCTCGACGTGCTGCGCGCCTTCGGGTCCGTCCGTGGTCCGGTGCGGCTCTCCGAACTCGCCCGGCTGACCGGGCTCCCCCGTGCGACGGCACGCCGGTCGCTGATCACCCTGCGGCATCTGGGGTACGTACGGGAGGAGTCCGGCGGCTTCGTCGTACTGCCCCGGGTCCTGGAGCTCGGCCACGCCCGCCTCTCCGGCCTGAGCCTGCCGGAGATCGCGACCCCGCACCTCGTCGACCTGGTCCTTCGCGTCCAGGAGTCCGCGTCCGTCGCCGTCCTCGACGGGGACGACATCCGGTACGTCGCACGGGTCGCCGGGACCCGCATCATGCACATCGACATCACGGTCGGCACCCGGCTCCCGGCGTACGCGACCTCGATGGGCCGCGTGCTGCTGGGCGACCTGTCCCCGGAGGAGCGCGCCTCGCGCCTCGGGCGGATCACGCCGTCGGCGCTGACCCCGTACACCGTGACGACCCACGAGGGGCTCGAAAAGGTCGTGTCGGCGACGGCCGCGCGCGGCTACGGGTGGGTGGAGCAGGAGTTGGAGGAGGGCCTGCGCTCCCTCGCGGTGGCCGTCACCGACGGCGAGGGCCGGGCGGTCGCGGCGGTCAACGTGGCGCTGCACGCGGGGCGGACCACACCGGAGGAGAGCCTTGCCGCGCTGCTGCCGGTGTTGCGGGGGGCGGCGGGGCGGATCAGTGCGGACGTGGCGGCGGTGGGCCGCTTCTCCCGGGTGCCGACGGGCTGACACCGCCCGTCTACGGACCCGCGCCCCGCCCGTTGCGGGCTGCGCCCGCCGGGGCGGCACCCCCGCTCACCCCCGTGTGGGCGATCGTCCCGCTGGGGCAAGGGGGTCCCCTGCCCGAACGGGACGATCGCCCACACGGGCGGGGCGGGGAGCGGGCGCACCTCCGCGCCGGGCGGGCCGTTGCGTCAGGCGGCCGCGCCCGGGGGGCGGAGGGCCGCCACCGCCGACAGCATCAGTTCCAGGGCGAACGGGTAGCCGCTGTCGCTCATGTCCGCCGCGAGCAGCGGGAACGTCGCCGCGATGTTCGGGTGGGTGTCGGGTGACAGTCGGCCGTACACCTCGTGCCAGACCTCCTCGTCCTTCTCCCGCGCCGCGGCCGGCAGGGCCGCCGCCGCCGCGTCCTGGGCGGCGAAGGCGAGGGCCTGGTCGACGAAGGCGTGGTAGATCCGGACGGCGAGGTCGTCGGGGAAGCCGGCGGTGCGGAGGATGCCGAGGACCCGTTCGACGGCCCGGGTCTCGTGGGGACGGCCGGTGGTGCGATGGGCCGCGAGGGCCGCGGCCTGCGGGTTGTTGCGGTAGCAGGAGTTGATGCGCAGCCCCATCGTACGAAGGTCGGTGCGCCAGTCTCCGGTCGCCGTCCAGCCCTCCTGCGCGCGGCCGATCATCTCGTCGGCGACGGCGAGGAGCAGGGCGTCGGTGTTGCGGAAGTAGCGGTAGAGGGCGGTGGGGTCGGCGCCGAGGGCGGCGCCCAGCCTCCGTACGGAGAGGGCTTCCGCGCCGTGCTGGGCGATCAGGCGCAGCGCGGTGTCGACGATGAGCCGCTCCGAGAGGACGGCGCCCTGTTTGGTGGGGCGGCGACGTTGCCGACTCCCTTCGGGAACGACGCGTTCGGACATGGCCGGAACATTACGTCACCATAGTTGACGTGTAAACGGCCATTCGGGGCGACCGCACGACCCCCTTGGCCGGATTCTTACGTCAACGCCATTGACGTGTGAACCGCCCTCCCGCTTGCATGGCGCCCACCAACCCACACCACCTGTTCTGGAGCGCCCATGACCACGGCCGATCTGGTCTTCACCCGCGGTCCCGTCTTCACTGCGGACCCGGCCCGCACCCGGGCGACCTCGCTCGCCGTCGTCGGCGAGCGGATCGCGGCCGTCGGCCACGACGAGGTACGGGACCTCATCGGGCCGTCCACCGAAGTGGTCGATCTGGAAGGGAAGTTGCTGCTCCCCGGCTTCCAGGACGCCCACATCCACGCCGTCGGCGGCGGCAAGGAGCTGGCCGAATGCGATCTGACCGGCACGGTCGGCGTCGCCGAGTACCTGGAGCGGATCCGCGAGTACGCGGACGCCCACCCGGAGAAGGCCTGGATCACCGGCGGCGGCTGGTCCATGGAGAGCTTCGAGGGCGGCCTGCCCACCCGGCAGCTGCTCGACTCCGTCGTCCCCGACCGGCCGGTGCTGCTGTCGAACCGGGACCACCACGGCGCCTGGGCCAACTCCCGTGCCCTTGAGCTCGCCGGCCTCACCGCCACCACCCCCGACCCGGCCGACGGCCGGATCGAGCGGGAGGCGGACGGCACCCCGAGCGGCACGCTCCAGGAGGGCGCGATCGGCCTGGTCGGCCGGCTGGTGCCGGAGGCCACGGCCGGGGAACGGCTCGCCGGTCTGCTGCGGGCCCAGAAGCTGCTGCACTCGCTCGGCATCACCGCCTGGCAGGACGCGCTGCTCGGCTCCTTCGGCGGCATGGCCGACCCGTCGGAGGCGTACATGGCCGCCGCCCTCGACGGCTCACTGACCGCCCGGGTGACCGGCGCGCTCTGGTGGGACCGGGAGCGGGGCGCCGAACAGATCCCGGAACTGGTCGCCCGGCGCGAGAAGCTGAGCGCCGGCCGGTTCCGCGCCGGCTCGGTCAAGATCATGCAGGACGGCATCGCGGAGAACTTCACCGCCGCCATGACCACCCCTTACCTGGACGGCTGCGGCTGCGCCACCGCCAACAGCGGGCTGAGCTTCGTCGACCCCGAGGCGCTGCGCGGGTACGTGACCGAGCTCGACGCCCTCGACTTCCAGGTCCACTTCCACGCCCTGGGCGACCGGGCCGTCCGTGAGGCCCTGGACGCCCTCGAGGCGGCGATCGCCGCCAACGGGCGCCGCGGCAACCGCCACCACCTGGCCCACCTCCAGGTCGTCCACCCCGACGACCTGTCCCGCTTCGCGGCGCTCGGCGCCATCGCGAACATCCAGCCGCTGTGGGCCGCGCACGAGCCGCAGATGGACGAGCTGACCATCCCGTTCCTGGGTGCCGAACGCGCCGCCTGGCAGTACCCGTTCGGCGACCTCGTCCGGGCCGGGGCCACCCTCGCCGCCGGCAGCGACTGGCCGGTCAGCAGCCCGGACCCGATCGAGGGCATCCACGTCGCGGTCAACCGCCGCGACCCCGAGGCCACCGACGACCGGGTCTTCTACGCCGAGCAGCGCCTCGACCTCACCACGGCGCTCGCCGCGTACACCGCGGGCACCGCGCACGTGAACGGTCTCGACGACACCGGCAGCCTGCGCCCCGGCCACCTGGCCGACCTGGTCGTCCTGGACCGCGACATCCTCACCGGCCCGCCGGAGGAGATCGCCGAGGCCCGGGTGGAGCGGACCTACGTCGGCGGACAGCTGGTCCACTCGGTCTGACCGGTGCCTACGCCGACGGCCTGACCGACGAACCCCGCACGTCCAGACGCGTCGGCACGAGCGTCCCGGCCGGCTCCCGGCGGCCGTGCTCCAGGACCGCGACCAGGTGCTCCACACCGGCCTCCGCGACCGCCTCGGGCCGCAGGCTCAGCGTGGTCACCGGCGGTTCGGTGTGCAGGGCCGTGGCGTCCTCGCTGACCAGGACGACCAGCAGGTCGTCCGGGACCTCGTACCCGTGGCGGCGCGCCGCCTCCAGGACGAGGGGCGGGCTCGCCTCGGCCACCACCAGGAGGGCGTCGGGGCGCTCCGGCCCCTCGGCGGTCAGGGCGGTCTCGACGGCGCGCACCACCGGCCCGTTGCCGGCCTCCGCGACGCGTACCGCCCGTTCCGGCAGGCCGTGGGCGGCGCACCACTCCCGGTGGGCCGCGTACACCCCCGCGTGGAAGCGGGTGGTGCTGTCCGGCACGACGAGGACGGGCCTGCGGGCCCCCTGCTCCCGGAGGTGGTCGAGGGTCTCGCGGACGGCGCGGCCCCCGTCGACGTCCACCCAGTACGCCCCCGGCAGCCCCTCGACGGATCGGTCCGTGAAGACGGGGATGCCGGCGGCGAGGAGGCTCTCGACGACCGGGTCGTCGGCGACGGGGTCGGCGACGACCACGGCGTCGAGGGACAGGTCGGCCCACTCGCTCTGCAGGGAGCCGGCGGGCAGCAGCACCACGGCGTAGCCGCGGCGCAGCGCGGTGGCCGCGGTGGCACCGGTCAGTCTTGCGAAGTACGGCGACTCGAGAAAGGTCCAGGGAGTGGCGGCGAACTCGCCGACCACGTATCCGATCAGCCTGGCCCGTCCCGCGCGCAGCTGGCGCGCGCTGGCGTTGGGCCGGTAGCCCATTCTGCGCGCGGTCTCGCGGGCCCTCTCCCGCACTTCGGGGGAGAGTCTGCCGGTGCCGTTGAGCGCCGCCGAGACGGTCGTCTTGGACAGGCCCGCCTCGCGGGCCACGTCGACGAGGCGGACGCGCGGGATGGGCGGCGAGGGCTGCCCGCCGTGCCGTGAAGCTTCGGTCATGGGGTGATGCTGCCACCCTCGTGACCTGTGCGAAACCGTTCCCGCAAAGTCGGTCGCAGGTCTTGTGCGGGAACGTTCCCGCACCAATACTCGCTCCATCCCCCCGAGCCCGTCACTACACCTGTAAAGGGGTGGGTCCCTCCCCATGCGCATCCCCAGAGCCCTCGCGCTTCTCGTCTGTACCGCCGCCCTCGCGGCCACCACGTCCGCCTGCTCCGGCGCCACGAAGCCGCCCGCCGCCGGCGGCGGCACGAACTTCGAGGTCAGCCCGACCTCCCCGCCCGCGCAGGGCCCGCTGGACTCCTTCACCTGGTCCCTGTACGCCGAGCCGTACACGCTCGACTACGCCCTCGCGTACGACTACCCGCCGAACACCGTGCTCGCCAACGTGTGCGAGCAGCTGCTGCGGGTCACGCCCGACATGAAGATCGTGCCCGGCCTCGCCGTGAAGTGGTCGCAGCCCGACCCGCGCACCCTCGTCTACACCCTGCGGCCCGGGGTGAAGTTCCACGACGGCACCACCATGACCGCCGACGACGTGGTCGCCTCCCTCAAGCGCCAGATGGACCCGAAGACCGGCTCCCCGTGGGGCTCCTCCTTCAAGTCCGTCGACGCCATCGAGAAGACCGGCCCCCTGGAGGTGACGATCCGCCTCGGCAAGGAGGACGTCCTCTTCTCCGAGCTGATGGCCGCCTCCCCCGGCACCGTCGTCAGCGCCGCCTCGCTGAAGAAGGAGGGCAAGGACTACGGAACCCCCAAGGGCAAGCTGAACTGCACCGGTCCGTACGCCCTCGACTCCTGGGCCCAGGGCGACAGCATCACGCTGAAGAAGAACGCCGCCTACTGGGACAAGTCGCTCACCCCGAAGTCCGAGAAGGTGAAGTTCACCTTCGTCGAGGACGCCTCGGCCCGCTCCAACGCCCTCCTCTCCGGTGCCGCCGACGGCGGCTACCTGGTCCCGTCCTCCTCCTTCGCCCAGCTGAAGGCCGGCAACAAGGGCACTCTCCTCTTCGGCCCCAACACCGCCGCCGCCGACCTCGCGGTCCTCGACTTCCACGGCCCGCTCGGCAACCTCAAGGTCCGCAAGGCCCTGTCGATGGCCCTCGACCGGAAGAACATCATCAAGGCGGCGGCCGGCGGCGTCGGCGTCCCCGCCAAGGCCCCCGCCGCGCGCGGCGCCTGGGCGCTGGCCCCGCAGAAGACGGCGGAGCTCTACGACACGCTGCCCGAGCCCGTGTACGACGTCGAGGCCGCGAAGAAGCTCGTCCAGGAGGCCCACGCGAGCGGCCGGACGATCACCATCGTGACCAGCACCCTGGCGCCGGAGATCAGCGTCGTCGCCAACGCCGTCCAGGACGCCGGCCGCCGGATCGGCCTCAACGTCGTGCTGAAGCCGGTCTCGCCCGACGCGTACAGCAGCATCTTCGTCGACCCGGCCGCGCGCGAGGGCCTCGACCTGGTCATCACCAACGGCTACGACAACACGCCCGACCCGCTGGAGTTCTACCAGTACCTGCACACCGGCGACTTCGGGAACTACGGCCGCTGGTCGGACGCCGAGTACGACGTCGCCTTCGACAAGGCCAACTCCGAGCCCGACCCGGCCAAGCGCGCCGAACTCACCGCGAAGCTCCAGAAGATCGCGATGGAAGAGCTGCCCATCATCCCCGTGTACGAGGCGCCCTACTCGGTCTACCTCGGCAAGCGGATCACCGGCGCCCCGACCGGCATCTCCCAGCTCTACTTCCCGTGGGCCGCGACGATCGGGGCCCCCAAGCGATGACGCGCTACCTCGTCGGACGGCTCCTCGGCCTGGCGGCGGTGCTGTTCGTGACCTCCCTCGTGGTCTTCGGCTCCGTCCACCTGGCCCCCGGCGACCCGGTGTCGTTCCTCCTGCACGGCCGCCCCGCGACCCCCTCGGCCGTGGCGGCCCTGCGGGCGGAGCACCACCTCGACGACCCGCTGGTCACGCAGTACGCGAAGTGGCTCGGTGGAGTGCTGAGCGGCGACTTCGGCCGCTCGGCCCAGTACCACCAGGACGTGGCCTCGCTCATCGGCTCCCAGCTGCCCGGCACCGCGCTGCTCGTCGGCTACGCCGCCGTGCTCGTCGCGGTGTTCGGGATCGCGGCCGGCATCCTCGGCGCGCTGCGCCCCGGCGTCCCGGACCGGGCGGTGCTCATCGGCACCGGTGTCGCCACCGCCACGCCCTCGTTCGTGACGGCCATCGCGCTCGTCTCGCTCTTCTCCGTGCAGCTCGGCTGGTTCCCGGGGCCGGGCGGCGGCACCCCGGCGGGCCTCTCCGAGCGGCTGTACCAGCTGACCCTGCCGTCCTTCGCCCTGGCGCTGTCCTTCGCGGGACTCCTCGCCCGGGTGACCCGTTCGGCGATGCTCGACGAACTCGGGCGCGAGCACGTCGAGGTGGCGCGGGCCCGGGGCGTCGCGGGCCGGTCCGTGGTCCGCCGGCACGTCCTGCGCAACGCCCTCGGCCCCGTCGTCACCGTCGGCGGCACCATGCTCGCCGGCCTCCTCGTCTCCACCTCGATCGTCGAGACCGCCTTCGACGTCCCCGGGCTCGGCTCGCTGCTCGTGCAGTCCGTGACCGCGAAGGACTTCGCCGTCGTGCAGGCGATCACGCTGCTCAGCGTGGCGGCCTTCGTCCTCGTCAACCTCGTCGTCGACCTGCTCGCCCCGCTCATCGACCCCCGTCTCTCCCTCGGGGAAGGCTCCTCATGACCTCCACCACCTCCGCGGTGCCGTACCGCAGGCCGGGCTTCCGCGCCCTGCGCCTGTTCGGCCAGGGACCGCTCTTCGCGGTCTCGGTCGCGGTGCTCGCCCTGCTCGTCCTGGTCGCCCTGCTCGCGCCCGTCCTCACCCCGTACGGCCCCGAGGCGCTCGACCTGTCGGCGAGTCTCGCCGGCACCACGGGCGACCACCTGCTCGGCACCGACCAGTCGGGCCGGGACATCCTGTCCCGGCTGCTGGTCGGCGCCCGCACCGGGCTGCTCGGGCCGCTGCTCGTCGTCGCCGTCTCCACGCTGCTCGGCACGCTCCTCGGCGTGGTGGCGGCCTGGCGCGGCGGCTGGGTGGACACGGTGCTCTCCCGGTCCATGGACCTGGTCTTCGCGATCCCCGGTCTGCTGCTCGCGATCCTCCTCGTGTCGGTCGTCGGCGAGGGGCTCACCGCTCCGGTGATCGCCATGTCCGTCGCCTACACCCCGTACGTGGGCCGGCTCGTCCGCGGCATCGCGCGGCAGGAGAAGGCCCGGCCGTACATCGAGGCGTACCGGGTGCAGGGCTGGTCCGGCTGGACCGTGTGCGTGCGCCATCTGCTGCCCAACATCGCGCCGACGGTCTTCGCCCAGTCCGCGATGAACTTCGGGTACGCCCTGATGGACCTGGCGGCGCTGTCCTTCCTCGGCTTCGGGGTGCAGCCGCCGGCCGCCGACTGGGGCGCCATGATCAACGAGGGGCAGGCGGCCGTCCTGCAGGGGGCGATGCTGCCGGCCCTCGCGCCCTCCGCGTGCATCGTGCTCGCCGTGGTGGCGTTCGGCATCGTCGGCGAGGGGCTCGCCGACCGGATCGCGAAGCGGGAACGGTGAACGCGATGAGTACGGTGCCGAAAGCACCCCTTCCGAAGACCGCGCCGGTCCTGGAGATCGAGGGCCTCGGCGTCCGCCTCGCCGGCGACCGGGCCGCCCGGCCGATCCTGGACGGGGTGAGCCTGACGGTGCGGCCCGGGGAGACCGTCGGTCTGGTCGGCGAGTCCGGCTCCGGCAAGTCCGTGGCCTGCCGCAGCGTCCTCGGGCTGCTGCCCGGGGGCGCCCGCGCCGAGGGGGAGGTTCGGGTCGCGGGGCGGAACGTCCTCGCGATGAACCGCGCCGAGCTCACCGCGCTGCGCGCCCGGCAGGTCTCGATGGTCTTCCAGGACCCGCGCGCCTCCGTCAACCCGCTGCGGCGGGTGGGCGACTTCCTCACCGAGGGGCTGCGCGCGGCCGGGACCCCGGCCGCACAGGCCACCGCACGCGCCGAGGAACTCCTCGACGCGGTCGGCATCCGCGACCCGCGCGGCGCGCTGCGCCGCCACCCGCACCAGTTCTCCGGCGGCATGCTCCAGCGGGTCGTCATCGCGGCGGCCCTCGCGAGCGAGCCGGCCCTCCTCGTCGCCGACGAGCCGACGACCGCGCTCGACGTCACCACCCAGGCCGAGGTCATCTCGATCCTGGCACGGCTGCGGGCCGAGCGGGGCACGGGCATGCTGTTCGTCACCCACGACCTCGAACTGGCCGCGTCCGTCTGCGACCGCGTGTACGTCATGTACGCGGGCCGGATCGTGGAGACCCGGTCCACGGACGAGCTGTTCGACCGGCCCCGGCACCCGTACACGGCGGGCCTGCTCGCCTGCACCCCGCGTCTCGAACCGGACGCACCGGCCCCCCGGCCCATCCCGGGCCGCCCCGTCTCCCTCTCGGAGGCCCCGCCCGGCTGCTCCTTCGCCGCGCGCTGCGCCCACGCGGTGCCGCGCTGCACGGAGGAGAAGCCCGTGCTCGTACGCCACGGGGACGGGCTCGCCGCCTGCCACCGTGCCGAAGAAGGGATCACCCTGTGACCGTCGCACCCGTCTCGATCGAGGAAGGGCTGGTCGTCGAGGGCCTGCGCAAGCGGTACGGGGACCACACGGCCGTCGACGACGTGTCCTTCGCCCTCGCTCCCGGGTCCTGCCTCGCGCTCGTCGGGGAGTCCGGCAGCGGCAAGACGACCACCGTCCGGATGCTGGTCGGCCTGGAGCGCCCCGACGGCGGCACGGTCCACCTCGGCGGCCGGGACCGCTCCACCCTGCCCCGGGGGCGGGCCGAACGGCTCGCCAGGGCCCGGGAGATCCAGATGGTCTTCCAGGACCCGTACCTGTCGCTCGACCCCCGGATCACCGTCTCGGGCTGCCTGGACGAGGTCCTGCGCCTGCACACCGACCTCGACCAGGCGGGCCGGAAGGCCCGGGTCGGCGAGCTCCTCGACCAGGTCGGCCTCGGCGCGCGCGAGGCCTCGGCCCTGCCCCGGGGCCTCTCCGGCGGGCAGCGGCAGCGCGTGGCGATCGCCCGCGCCCTCGCCGTGGAGCCCAGGGTCCTCGTCCTCGACGAGGCGGTCGCCGCGCTCGACGTGTCGATCCAGGCGCAGATCCTCGAACTCCTCGGCACGATCCGCCGCGAGTCGGGCATCGGCTACCTGTTCGTCACCCACGACCTCGCGGTGGTCCGGCACATCGCGGACGAGGTCCTGGTGCTGAAGTCCGGCCGGGTCGTGGAGACGGGCCCGACCGCGCAGGTCCTGGACCGGCCGGAACACCCGTACACCCGGCTCCTCCTGGACTCCGTGCCCCGGCGGACCAGGCGGCCCGCGGGGCAGGGGTGACCCCCGCCTCCCCGGCCCACGGGGGCCGGGGAGGCGGGCCCGTCAGTCCCCCGGGTGCCGTCAGCCCCTCGGGTGCCGTCAGCCCCTCGGGTGCCGTCAGCCCCGCAGATACCGTCAGTCCCTCAGGCGGGCGAGGACCGCGCGCATGGACCGCTCCAGGACCGCGCGGGACTCGTCGGTGGGGTCGACCAGTTCGAAGGCGTGGTGGCCGTTCGGCGCGTCGATGATCTCGACGTCGGCCCCACGCTCCTTCGCGACGGTCAGGAACTCCTCGACGGTCGCCGCGATGACCTCGTGTTCCAGACCCGCGCGGGTGAGGACGACCGGCGGTCCGTCCACCGTGCCCACGGTCTCCACCGGGCGGAAGCGGGACTCCACCATCTCCCAACCGGGCAGCGGTGCCAGAGCCGGATAGTTGGCCGCCACACACCGCAGCCACGGCGTGGGCGCGGCGAGCCAGTCCGCGGTGAGGAGCCCGCCGGTGGAGAAGAACCAGAGCGCGATCCGGTCCCCGTCGACGCGCGGATCGGCGCGGACCTGCTCGACGGCCTCGGCGAGGTCCTGGGCGGCCCGGGGATAGTCGGCGAGGCCGTGGAGCCGAAGGTCCACGGTGACTCCGACGACGCCCGCGCCCGCCGCGTAGCGGCCGTATCCCAGGAAGCACGGCGTGTCCCGCGGGGTGGGCCGCCGGTCGGGGTCGATGGGGCCGCCGTGGACGAAGACGATCGCCGGCCGGGGCCCGTCGGCGTCCGGGAGGTGGAGGTCGACCCGTCCGATCCGGTCGCGCGGCCGCTCCGGCAGGTCGAGGAGGAAGGGCAGGAGGTGGGACGGCTGCTCGTGCCCGTCCTCGGGAGCGGTCACCCGGTGGCCCTCGCCGGCCGCCGCGCGGAGCAGCACCTCGGCCAGGTCTCCCGGCGCGGAGAGCATCGGCCAGTGCCCAGTGGCGAGTTCGAAGAAGCGGAACCGCTCCTCGGTGAACACCCGGAACTGGGGCGGGCCCGAGGCCACCGCCATCTCGACCATGGCGATGCTCTGCCCGTTGGCGGCGCACAGGACGCCGGTGGTCGGCAGGGCGGCCGCGGCGCCGGTCAGGCGGAGCGGTTCGGTGAGCGTGCCGGCCGGCTGGGGCGCGGCCTCGCGTTCCAGGCGTACGAGGGCCTCGGCGGGGATCCCCTCGACGCTGCCCCAGCGCGGCCAGGCGCCGGGCGCCGGCGGCGGGACCGCCGCGTCGGGGCGCCCGGCCAGCAGCTCGCGGACCTCCGGGTCGGGTACGGAGCGGACGGCGGCCTCGCCGGCCGCCGGGGGTCCCGTGTCCACGGAGACGATCCGGGCGACGCGTCCGGCCCGCCGGTCGGCGGCGCCGAACACCGGGTGCAGGCCGTACCCGTGGCCGACGAGGACCACCTCGGCCTCCGTGAGCCCGTCGACGAGCCGGACGAGTTCCTCGATGTGCGTCTCCAGGCCGGTTCCGGGACCGGCCTCGTCACGCCGGTCCCCCATCCCGGTCAGGGTCACCGGGTACGCCTCCGCTCCCGCCGCGCGCAGCCGGGCGGCGGTCTCCTCCCACACCCAGCCGCCGGTGAAGGTGTCCGACACCAGCACGAACGCCGTCATGACCGTCTCCTCTGTCTCTTCGGGGGATGTCTCGCGGTCACGCTAGGAACTCCCCCTGCGGGAGATTCAAGGGACCTGTTCGGGGCGGTCCGGCCGGAGGTCAGAATGGACGGGTCCGAAGGTGTTCGGAGCCCGCTGAAAGAGGTTCACCTCGTGTTGTCCGACGGCCTGTGGAGCATCGGGGAGCTGGCCGCGCGGGCGGGTGTCACGGTCAAGACCGTGCGGTTCTACTCCGATCGCGGTCTGCTGCCGGAGGCGGCCCGCAGTTCCGGGGGCCATCGCAGGTACGGGGCAGAGGCGCTCGACCGGCTGCGGTTCATCCGGTCCCTGCGCGCCCTCGATCTGCCGGTTCCGGAGGTGGAGCGGGTCCTGGAGCGGGACGGGGCCGACGAGGTCCTCGAGGAGGCCGTCGCGGGGCAACTGCGGGACGTGGGATCCCAGTTGGTGGCGCTGCGCTGGAAGGAGGCGTCCCTGCGGCTGCTCCAGGAGTGCGCCGCCGGGGAACGCGCGGAACGGCTGCGGCTGCTCGGCGCGCTGCCCGCCCCGCCGGACACGGACGCCCTGGCCCGGTTCTGGCGGCGGGCCCTGCCGGCGCGGCTGCCGGGCCGTGTGGTGTCCATGGTCCTCGACGCGGTGGTGCCGCAGCCTCCGGAGGAGCCGGGCACCGACCAGGTGCTCGCCTTCGCCCGGCTGCACGCGCTCGTCACCGACCCGCGGCTCGAACGGCCGGAGTTCCGGCCCTCGCCGCCGCTCCCGGACGGCGCGTACCGTCCGGTCGTGCTCTACGAGGGCCTCGCCGAGGC
>NZ_MWIG01000600.1:0-10035 GCF_002156145.1 Streptomyces sp. NRRL B-24572
ACACGACGAAACTGGCCGAAGTACCGCTCAGTTCGGCCAGTTTCGTCGTGTAGCAGTCGTACGCGTGGTCCACCGCCCGCTGTTCGCCGGCGAGGATCTCGTCCCGAATGGTGGTGCTCATGTGCGTCCTCCCTGCGGTGCCGGGGGACACCGCCACGGGCATGTGCCCGTACCCCGCTGAAACAACTATCAGAAAGCAGATGCTGACGAACAGTCAGTGGATCAGTTTCAGGACGAGGTCGCCGAGGCCGCCGACGTCGTGGACCTCGTCGACGAAGTACGGGGCGGTCGACAGTGGAGACGTCTCCGATCGGTGCGGCTGCAGACCGAACGCCCACCAGACCGCGAATGGCTGGCTCAGCACCAGCAGCACCGCCAGGGCGACGAGGAGGGAGTCGATACGGTCCAGCAGACCACCGGAGCCGGCAAGCCAACGACCGGCGTCCTTCACCCGGGCACCCCGCTTGACCATCGACTCCAGCAGGTCCCCGAGCGGCCCGCCGACCGCCACGGCCACCGCCGTCTGCCACGTCAGGGACGACAGCACGGCGAGCGTGAGCAGTCCGGCCGCCGCCCCGGCCAGCGTGCCGCTCCACCGTTTGGCGGGCGACAGCGCGGAGAGCCGGGGGCCGCCGAGACGGCGACCAGCCCCGTACGCGACGATGTCGGCGATCGACACGGCCACGAACAGGACGAGGCCCACCGCACCCGACGGGACGAGACCGGCCAGGGCACCCAGCCACACGAGCCCGAGCACGCCCGCCCCCAGACGACGGAGCCCGTGCTCGGCGTCGCCCGACAGCAGGGGCACCCCCGCGATCGCGAGCGCCCCGACCGCCGCGACCCGAAGCACCTCCCCGGGAGCCAGCCAGGCGGTCAGGACGAGCCCGACGACCGCTGCGCCGAGCGCCGCCCGGTCCACCGCGCCCAGCCGCAACAGCCCGCCGAACTCCGCCACCGCGACCACCCCGACCACGGCCGCGAGCACCGCGATCCCCGGCGGCCCGAGCCAGAACGCACCCGTGACCACGGGTACGCCGAGCGCCCACACACACCAGCGGACCATCAGCTCACGCCGCCGGGTCGCCGCCACCGCGAGCCCGCCGATCGCCAGTGCTCCGCCGAGGTACGGCACGAGACCGGGGACCGTCGTCACCGGGAACCCCCGCCGCCCGGCACATCCGCCGCCGTGACCGGTGCCGCCACCGTCACCGTCGCCAGCGTGCGCAGCGCGTCCAGGGCGCTTCGGCAGGCCGCCACGATCCGTGCGTTCTCCGCCGTGTCGCGGACGGCGATCCGGACGGTCCGTCCCTCGTACGCAGGGGACATCGGCGACAGGTCCCGCAGATAGACGTCGTGGCGTCGGCACTCGTGCACCAGCCGGGCCGCGCTCGGTCCACTCGGCGGCAGGGTCACGGTGAGGAAGTTCGCCACCCCCTCGTCGACCGAGGAGAAACCGTCGAGCTCCGAAAGCCCGGCGGCGAGCTCCCGCCGCAGCACCGCGGTACGCGCCCGGCGCTCCGCGTAGTACCCGGGGTCGCGCAGCGCCGTCACGGCGGCCAGCTGGGCCGGCAGGCTCACGGGCCACGGCGGCGTCCAGCGGCGCAGCTCCCCGGCCGTGTCCGGGTCGGCCACCAGATACGCGGCCCGCATCCCCGACAGCGCGTACATCTTCGACAGCGACGTGCACACCACGACCCGGGCATCGGCCGAGGCGAGCCCGGCCAGCGACTCCGCAGGATCGACATAGCCCAGATACGCCTCGTCGATCCACCAGCGGGTCCGCGCGGGAGAGGCCTCGATCACCGCGCGCAGCGCGTCGGCGGGAGCGTGGCGGCCCGTCGGATTGTTCGGATTGACCACCACCACGAGGTCGTACCGCCCGCTCCCGGTCGCGGCGGCGAGCCGGGCCGGATCGAGCAGCCAGCCGTCCTCCCGGCGCAGCCGGAGCCGGTCCACCCGGCAGCCGATCACCCGCTCGGTGACATGGGCGTACTCGCCATAGCTCGGATCAAGGAGCAGCACCCGGCTCCCCGGCGTCAGCCACCGGCCGAACGCCCGGAAGATCAGATCGGACGAACCCGCCCCGACGACCAGCGACTCCACCGGCAGACCACGGCTCCCGGCGATCTCCGCGAGCAGCCCTTCCGCACCCGTCGGCGGCGAGGTCCGCGCCGCCCACCCCGGATCCTCCGACAACACCGCGCGGACCTTCGGTGACGGGGAGAACCAGGCGTCCAGCACATCGGCCGCGACCACCTCGTGACGGCGGGTCAGCGTCCGGAAGTCCGTACCGATCGCGGAGAAGAAGGCACCGCCGTGCTCGCAGCCGTCCGCGCGCGGCGCGAACTCCACGTCCAACCGCCAGTCGAGGCCCGTCCGCAGCCGCTCCAAGGTCCGGCCGTGACGTTCCCGGACCGTCCTCGTCAGCTCGGCCACGGAACCACTCAGCACCTCGAACGAGACCGCCCCCGAGCGGACCGTCCGCCCCACCGGCCGCAACCCGGCGGCGAGGTACATGTCAAGGAGTTCCGTGCGTCCCATCGCCACCACCCGGCGGCCGCCCCGCGCCGCGACCCAGCGCAGCGCCGCGTACATGAGGAGCGGCGCCGCCACGGTGGACCGCCAGCGCTCCTCGACGGTCAGGACGCGGATCTCGAACGGCGCCTCTTCCGACAGGACCGGCAGCTCCTCGCGCGTCAGGTACTTGTCGAGGGAGTAGCGACCGACCCACGGCGGGGTGAGGCTGACGAAACCGATCCGCGTCTCCCCGCGCGCGGCCACGAGATACACGTTGTCGCCGTCGAGCCCGTCGCTCAACCGCCCGGACGGATGCACCGGATGCTGGCCCAGTTCCTCCGCGTACACCCGGTGCCGCAGCTCGTGGATCCAGTCGTGATCGTCGGGCGTGGCTGCGCGCAGCCGTATGGCATGGTCCATGCGTATGTCTCCCCGAGACGGTCCGGCTTCGCGCCCAGCATGCAGAAGCCCGGCAGGCGACACCTGAGTACGTGTACTCACTTCGGTCACCGAACCTCTTGAGCCCCTGGTGATGCGTGACGGTCAGGGCTTCCAAGATCCAGACCGGCTCGATAATCGGGTGGGCGGCCGTGTCCCGGGTGGCAGGATGCCGTGCCGTGGCAGATGACAGCTCCAGCACCTTTCAGGCAGGCCAGACAGCACTCATAGTGAAGATCCCCGAGGTGGAACGTGCGGTCCGTGGATGGCGTGAACGGCTCGACCCCTCAGCCCGAGCCGGTGTGCCGGCACATGTGACCGTGCTCTTCCCGTTCCTCGACGAGAGCCGCATGGACGTTTCCGTCCACTCGGCCATCGCCGACACCCTGCACAGCCACCGGGCCTTCGACCTGCGATTCGAGAGATGCGGACGTCTCCCCGAAGTCCTGTACCTCGTCCCGGAACCGGACACGCGGTTGCGGCAGCTCACACGGGCGATCGCCGACCGGTGGCCGGAGACTCCGCCGTATGGAGGCCGGTTCTCCGAAGTGATCCCGCATCTCACCGTTGCCCAGCGTCAAGAACCCGCCGTTCTGGACGAGGTCGAAGCCGACCTGCTGGGCGATCTCCCCCTCACCGCTCATGTCTCGTCGGTCGAACTGATCGTCCACGACGGCACGAAGTGGCAGGAACGGGCGTCCTTCGCACTCCGGGAATGACGAGGGGGCGAGCCTGGGTGGCCGACGCCCACCGTGCCCCGGTCACCGAGGTTCCTCCTTGACCGGCGTCGGCGTGTCCGGCGCGTGCACCAGAGGCACTCGAGGAGTCCGCCGCAGCGGGGTGGTGCCAGGGCTGCGGACCGGCAGGGCAGGGCGGGCGGCTTCGGGGGCGGCCGGCCGCCGGCGCGAGGGCTCGGACCGATGGTCGGCGGGGGCGGCGGAGGTTCGCCGGCTGGTTGTCGGCGGTGCGGCGGTCGGCGCCCACCTGCCGCCGCTGCGGCAGGCCATGGCCGATACTGCCTGCATGGGGGATCACGACACCGTCCGGGTACGTCTGCGCGCCGCCCTGCGCGCCGACGACCCGTGGAGCGCGCTGCACGCGCTGAACACCGACCGGCCCGGCGGCCTCGCCGAGGCGGTCGAGGAGCTGTACCGGTCGGACGCGGACCGGGCCGCCTTCCGCCCCTACCTCGCCTGGTTCCTCCGGGCGCTCGGCGAGACCGGTGACGAGGTCCTGCTGCGGTTGTTCGCCGAGCCCGCGTTCGCCGCCGAGGACCGCCGGGACCTGCTGAGGGCCGCCGTGGCACGCGGACTACGGCTGCCCGCGGAGCTGCTGCGTACGTACGGGGAGGAGGCCCCGGAATCCAGGGGGAGCGGTACTCGCGCCGACGGCCCGCCCGCCCCCGAACTCGTCGACGCCATGGGACTCTCCGGCGACCCGTCCTTCGCCCCGCGCCTCGGCGCCCTCCTCGAAAGCCCCGCCGCGCGCGGCCGCGCCGCGCTCGCGCTGGGCCGTCTCGGTGCCCGCGAGTGGACGGCCCCGATCGCCGGCCGGCTGTCCGAGGTGACCGGGCTCGACCACACCGCGTTCACCGTCGCCCTGGAGCTGATGGGCGATTCCGCCGCCGTGCCGCACCTGCTTCGATGGCTGGCCGAGAGCGGCGAGGAACGGGTGCACGACGTCCACCACGCGCTCGTACGGCTGACCGGACGCGACCCGCTCCTGCCGGAGCTGGCGCGCGGGGCGGCGTACGCGGCAGCCGTGCGCGCCGCCTGGGCCGACGGGCGCACCGAGCGCGAGCCCGTGGTGGTGCGGGACCTGGTCGTCGAGTCCGGCGCGCGGGCCCGGTTCTCCGTCGACGGGGGAGCGGGCCGGATCCGGGTCGCCTCCGACCTGCCGTCGCCCGGCTCCTCCTGGCCGCGCTGGGACCGGTCCCTGACGTTCGACGGGAAGCCGCTGTACCGGGTCGGCTCGTTCTGCGACACGTGCGAACTGGGCCTGACGCTGTTGGGCTGGCCGGACGGCGAGGCGACCCGGATCGCGGCCGGCATGCGCGGGCGGCTGGCCGGCCTGGACCGACTCGACACCGCGCTGCTCGCCGAATGGAGCCCGGTGCTCGGCGAGTTGGAGACCGGTCACTACCGTGCCCTCCTGCTCGACCTCCCGCTGGAGCGCGTGTCCGAGCCGGCCCGGTCGTGGTGGTACCGCCGCGTGGCGGGCCGGGTGGAGGAGTACGGCGACGACTCCGAGTACGGCGACGACCGTCCCGAGGACCACTGGCCCGGCGTCCCGCACTTCCAGCTCACCGCGCCCGTTCCGGGCGGCCGGGTGCCGTTCACGTACGGCGCGGTCCTCCCTTCGCAGCCGCCGGAGGCGCTCGACCCGGCGACCGTCGCCCGGCACGCGGCCGCCGTCGCGGCGGGGGAGCGGCCCGCCGCCGTGGTTCTCGGCTGGATCGACGACCGGTACGTGGAGGCCCGGCACGAGGAGCGGTGGCTGGTCGGTGCGGTACTCGACGGCCATCACCGGCTCGCCGCGTACGCGGCCGCCGGCGTGCCGGCCCGGGTGCTCCTGCTCGCTCGCGTGGGCGGTGGCGGCGGTGCCGACGGCGGCCTGGAGGGACTGGCGGAGGTGGCCGCGGCGTACGGCTGCCGCCGGGACTGACGGCGGCGCCGCGGGCGGGCATGAAGGGGGCGGGACCCTCTCTCCGTCGACACCGGCCGTCCGTCGCATCGGAGGGCCCGCTGGTCAGGGCCGGGGAGGTCGAGCCGACCGGCCGTGTCCCGTCCGAGGGGCATGGGGAGCGGAAAGACACGGTGGTCGCCATGGCCCTGTTCGCCGGCCCTGGAATCGCCGACGATCCGTACGGGGCCGCGCCGATCGTCCACTGGCGCGATGTCCGCCGGCAGGAGAAGAACCCGGGGGTCTGGCCGGTGACGCCGGATCACGACCGGCCCCGCTGGGAACGGGTACCGCTGGAACGGGTGGGACCGCTCCGGTTCGGTACGAGTCCGCCGCAGGTGGCGGCCGCACTCGACGACGAGACGCCCGCCGGCCGGATGGAGCTTTCCCCCGGCTGCAACGGAGCGGCCGCCCCGGCCGGGGGCCAACTGGACCTGGACACGGCCAAGGTCGGGGACACCTCGGTCAGCGAGCCCACGTTCTGCGCGGAGCACGGGGAGAGGAGAGAGCGAACGGCTGCGCGATCCGCGACTCGAAGGCCTCGGCGCAGGCGTCGCGCAGCCGCTCGCTCTCCCCGCCCATCTCCAGCGTCACCACCGAGACCGGGCATCCCAGCTGGAAGTCGCTGTCGTCGAGCATCCCGTCAGTTCGTCGATCACACGGCCCAGCGCCTCGCCCGCCGTGCCGGGACCCGTCGCCGAGCCGGTCACGAGAGAGCCGAATCATGCGGCCGCGAGCGCGATGGCCTTCTGCCCCAACGCCTCCTTCCCCTGGGAGTAGTGGAAGTAGAGCGACCCCTTCGGGGCGCCCGCGTGCTCCACCACCGCGTTGAGTCCCGTACCGCCGTATCCGTGCCGCTGGATCAACTCCAGCATCGACTCCGCCAGCCGCAAGCCGGTCTCGGCTCCCTTGGTTCCCGTCATGATTGAAGAATGGACCGGTCTACATATTTTTCAAGACGCCGGATCGTGGTCGAGGCGAGGTGGGTGACGGAGCCGCAGGGGCCGGCCGCTGGGGGCGACGAGGTGACGTCGAACGCGATCTGCCTCCCGTACCCGCCCGGGGACGGTGGCGCTGCCGGTCTCGCGGAGGGTACTGCTGTTCCACCGGTCGACGGGGTCGGTTCCGGACCGGGGGAGGGGGCGGTCTCCGTGAAAGCGGTTCGGAAGACCCCGCCCAGGGGGCGCGCCGGACGGGCCGGGAGGGGCGGTGCGGACGGAGGGGCCGGACCTCGACCGGTCCGGCCCGCCACGGAGTCCGCTACGGCACGCAGGGCCTTGGAGTCCATGAACCCGGTGGCCCGGTGACGACGACCCGCAGGGTCACGCGCGCTCCTGCACGAGGGCGGTGGGAAGGGTGATCCCCGCGATGACGTCGGCAGGCGCCAGGGCGGGCAGGATGCATCGCCACATGTCGGAGATCCGGCACGGCAGGTCGGTCCGGCTGGTGGAGAGTTGCGACATGATCTGGGTGCCGGTGTAGGCGGCCACCAGCAGGGAGGCGAAGGCGGTCTCGTCGGCCCCGGGGAGGAGTTGGCCCTTGCGTCGCGCGGCGACCAGTTCGTCGTGGAACTTCCGGGCCCACCACTCGTAGATCGCGTACTCGTGGAGGTCGGCCTCGTTCTGTTCGACGGCGAGCCGGATGCCCGCGCGCAGCAGGGTGTTCTGCTGCATCTCCACGGCGAGGTAGAAGGTCATGTCGATCAGGTGCTGGAGGCCGGGCTCCCCCGGGGGGAACTCCAGGTCCTTCGCCTGCTCGTGGATCACCGCGCGGGCGAGTCCCTCCTTGGACTTGAAGTGGAAGTACACGGACCCGGTCGTCAGGCCGACCCGGTCGATGATCTTCAGGATGCTCGCCCGGGTGTAGCCGACCTCGTCGAACACCTCAGCGGCGGCCCGAAGGAGGACCTCCCGCGTGCGGACGGCGCGCTGCTGCATGGGTCGAGTGCCCTCTTCCACCTGCACCTGCCCCCTCTCGACAAAATAAAATAATGACCTCTATCATTTCATGACGTGCGCTGACGCGCCAGAGTGAGTGGCTCATGAGCCGGTTGGGGGAACTGCCTTGTCATCGCTTGACCTCGTCCACGGTGAGGCGGCCTTATTCGCCGCGCACGTGCCCCAGGTCTTCACCCACAAGACGAACCCGTCGGAAGTCCTGCTCACCGGCTGGTGCCGGACGGGTCCCGACGCCTTCGTCGTCACGGCCCGCTGGCCGCGGGCCCACGGGTTCTACGTCCACCGGAACGGTCTGCTCGACCCCTTGCTCCTCAGCGAGTCGATACGCCAGGCCCTGCCCCTGCTCTCGCACGCCGCGTACGACGTACCGCTCGACCACCACCTGCTCTGGCAGGACTTCCGCTGGGAGCTCGACCCCGCCGCGGCGCGCGACGAAGGGCACGGTGCCGACGTCGAGTTGCGCGTCACGGCCACCGACGTGAAGTACCGCGGTACGAGGGCCGCGGGCATGGTCCTCCACGTGGAGGCGTGGCGGGAGGGCGCCCGACTGGCCGAGGCCCGGACGCACTTCACCATTCAGGGCCGCGCCGTGTACCGGCGGTTACGCGGACAGTACGCCGACCTCGTGCGCGCCAACGCCCGCGCCCTTCCCGCCCCGCCGCCCGTGCCCGTGACGGGCGGACGACGCGACGAGGACGTCGTGCTCGCGCACGCGGACGGCGCGGGACGCTGGCAACTGCGGGTGGACACCTCCCACCCGATCCTCTTCGACCACCCGGTCGACCACGCCCCGGGCATGCTGCTGCTGGAAGCGGCGCGCCAGGCCGCGCAGGCCTCATGGCCCCGGACGACCGCGGTCGTGGGCATGGAGGCCGTCTTCACCCGTTACGCGGAACTCGACGCGCCGTGCTGGATCGACGCCCGTCCGCTCCCGGGCGCCCCGGCCGGCCGGCAGCGGATCCTGGTCATCGCCCGGCAGCACGACGAGGAGATCTTCACCGATGTCGTCACCCTGGGCGAAGCCTGAGGGCCTGGACACATGGACGCCGCGTTGACCGATCCTTCCCGCCCGGACCGCGTTCCCTCCCCGTGGACGGTCGACGCGAGTGCCCCGGACCCGTCGCGGCTGCGCGTCCTGGTCGTCGGCGGCGGCATCGGCGGTCTGGCCACCGCGCTCGCCCTGGGACGGCGCGGCCACGACGTGCTCGTCCTGGAACAGCGGCCGGCCCTCACCGAGAGCGGCGCGGGTGTCCGGCTGGCCCCCCGGGACTTCCAGCTCCTGTACGGGCTGGGCGTCGGGGACGCCGTACGGGAACGGTCGCTGACGCTCGACGCGTTCCACGTCCGGGACGGCTCGACCGGAGAGCTGGTCACCTCGGTGAAACTGCCCGCCTGCGGCCACCCCTCCTCCCTGGCGCACGCGACGGCCCACCGGCTGGACGTGTACGAGCCCCTGCTCGAGGCGTGCTGGGAGCTGGACTCCGTACAACTGCGCACCGACAGCCACGTCATCGGCCACACCCGGCAAGGAGGGACGGTGCGCGCGATCCTCTCCGACGGGCGCACCGTGACGGGCGACGTCCTGATCCTCACGGACGGCGCCCGCCCCGGCGTCCACCGCGACACGGAACGGGGCCGCGGCGGCTCCGGGGAGCGGCTCGCCGTCTACCGCACGGTCGTCCCCATGGAATCGGTCGCCGACCGGTGGCAGGAGAGCGCGGCCATCTGCTGGATGGGACGGGACTGGCACCTCTCGCACTATCCGCTGCCCGACCACCGGTACCTGAGCCTCACCGCGACCCGGCACCACCACACCGGCGACAACCTCCACGGCGCCCGGGTGGGCCTGGACGAGGTGCTCGGCGCGTTCCCCGGGATCGGGGCCGCCGCCCGCAACGTCCTCACCACGGGCAGGCACTGGCGGGCACTGACGCTCCCCGCCCGCCCGGCCGCCGCGGACCGGGTGCCCGGCCGGACCGCGAGGGTCGGCGACAGCGAGCACGAGGCGCACCGGCCGGAGACCGCCTGCCTGCACCGGGCGCTGGAGGACGCCGTCGCGCTCGGCAGCTCCTGGGACGCCTCGGGCGCCGGTGTCCACGGATGGCTCGCCGACTACGACGCCCGGCGCGGCGAGCGGATGCGGCGGGGCGGCGCGGAGCACGGGGCCCGGTACCGGCACGGCCACTGGGTGGACGACCTGACCCTCGTCGACCACGTCCTGTCGAAGGACTTCGCCGGCTCGTGCTGAGCGGCGCCGGACCCTCGCGGTCCGGCCGGGCACCCGGTCCGCGGCGGCGGGGCGGGCGGGGAGCGTCAGTGCCCGCCAGTGCCTGCCCGTGGTGAGGACGTTGCGGGCGGCGGCCCCGATCCCGGGGAACGCGCCGAGCACCTCGTCCAGGCCCACACGGGCGCCGTGGACGTTGTCGCCGGTGTGGTG
>NZ_MWIG01000601.1:0-161 GCF_002156145.1 Streptomyces sp. NRRL B-24572
CCGCCAACCCCTACCTCCGCCTCTTCTCCCGCCCCGGCACCCGCGCCTTCACCGTCGGGAACCTGATCGCCCGGCTGCCGATGGGCATGTTCGGCGTCAGCGCCGTGATCATGATCGCGGGGGCGTACGGCTCCTACGCCCTGGCCGGCGCGGTCACCGCC
>NZ_MWIG01000601.1:203-4165 GCF_002156145.1 Streptomyces sp. NRRL B-24572
CGGCCAGGCCAGGGTCGCGGTCCCGGCCACCGCGTACGCGGTCCTGGGCCACCTGGTCCTGCTGCTCTGCGTCCACGAGAAGGCCCCGGTCTGGTCCCTCTTCCTCACCACGGCCGTCACCGCCACCACCCCGAACACGGGCGGCATGTCCCGGGCCCGCTGGGCACACCTCCTCCGGGACGACCCGGACGCGCTGCACACCGCGAACGCCTTCGAGCAGGCCGCCGACGAGCTCTGCTACATGCTCGGCCCGGTGCTCGCCGCCGTCCTGTGCTCGGCGCTCTTCCCGGAGGCGGGCACGCTCACCGCGGGCGTCCTCTTCCTCGGCGGCGTCCTGATCTTCGCCGCCCAGCGCTCCACCGAACCCCCGGTCGCCCCCCGCACCGCCGCGGGCTCCCCGCTGCGGGCCCCCGGCATGGCGCCGCTGCTCGCGGTCTTCCTCGCCACGGGGGCGGTCTTCGGCTCCATGGAGGTCGTGACCCTGGCGTACGTGGACGGGCCCGTCGCGGGACCGGTCCTCGCCCTCCAGGCCGCGGGCTCCTGCGCGGCGGGCCTCCTCTACGGCCACGCCCGCCGCACCGCCCGGCTGCGCACCTGTCTGGCCGCGATGACCGTCCTGATGGCGATGCCGCTGCTCGCCGCCTCGACCGGCTCCCTGCCCGCCCTGGCCGCCGGCCTCCTGGTGGCGGGCATGGCGACGGCCCCGACGATGGTGACGGGCATGGGCCTGATCCAGCGCCTCACGCCCGCGTCCCAGCTCAACGAGGGCATGACCCTCGCCGTGACCGCCCTCCTGGCGGGCATCGCGACCGGTTCGGCGACCGGCGGTTGGGCCGCCGACCACGCCCCCTTCGCCGCCTTCGGCTTCCTGATCCCGGTGACCGCGGCGGCGACGGCCTTCGCCCTGTGCACGGCGACCGGGGTGGGCCGCCGTGCACGGGTCCCGACGTCCTAGCCCTGCCGCAGCGGCGGCATCGGCACCTGCACCCCGTACGCGGTGGCGCCGGCCCCGGCGCCGCCCTCGCACCCGTCGGGCTCCTGGGTGCCGAGGCCCCGCGTGGACGGCTTCTCGGCGGCCCAGAACATGTAGCCGAGGAGCCCAGGGGTGCTCCCGGCCCCGTTGGGCGCCGCGCTGCGCACCCAGTCCCCGGTCGCCTTCTGGAGCGAGTTCGCGAAGTCGGTGCACTCGGGCAGCGGGCTGCGCCCGTACGCCAGGTAGAGACCCGCCGTGAGCTTGGCGGGGGCGAGCGGGGCGACCGGCGGCGAGAACTGGGACTTGCCGTCGAGGTGCTCCTGCCAGTTCGCGATGTGCGAGCTCGCGGAGGTGGGCCGGGCGGGCACCATCGCATTGGCGTAGTCGAGCACGGGAGTGTCGGTGCGCAGCCAGTCGGCGGTGGCCTTGCGGTTGATGTCGATGAGCCAGCGGTCACCGGCGGCGGTGTCGATGGTGAGCCGCGCGGCCGGCCGTGTGCCGGAGGCGTCGTAGGGGTGGACGGACCGATAGGCGTCGATGAAGGCCTGGAGCCCGGTGAGGTTCGGGCCGGTGTTCTGCTCGTAGTCGATCTCGATGCCGACCCCGAGGTCGGCGGCGACGGCGGCGGCGTTCAGACCGAGCTGCGTGGCGTTCTCGGCGAGGGCCGCGTCCCAGGCGTCGGTGTAGGTGATCCCGCCGATCGACAGCATCACGCGGATCCCGCGCGAGGTGAAGTACTGGACGATCTCGCGGCTCATGCCGACGGGAACGCCGTTCGCGGTGGTGGCGTCGGTGGTGCGGTGCAGCAGCTCGAGCGGGTCGACGAAGCTGAGGACGACGAGGTTGACGGAAGGCCGGCCGTCACCCCGGTCGACGATCCAGTGGTTCTTGGCGTCGAACTCGGCGATGTCGCGGACGGTGGACCAGGTGCAGTAGTCGTCCCCGCAGTGCCAGGTGCCGTAGACCTGCACGGGCGCGGGCGCGGCGGCTCCGGCGGGCAGGGTGGCGGGGACGAGGAGGGCGAGGAGCATGAGCAGGACCGCGAGGGGTCTGTGACGCATACGTACCTCCGGGGATGCCGTGGCGTGGGGGGGGCGGCGACCGCAGAGTGTCAGGTCCAGACCAAGCCCACAAGAGGGCCGACGGCATGACAAAGGCCCGGCGGTCGAGGTGACCACCGGGCCTGTGCCCACATGGGATGAGTGGAGATGGCGGGAATCGAACCCGCGTCCAACGGTGCGGAATCAGGGCTTCTCCGTGTGCAGTCTGGTACGAGTTTCTCAGCCCTCCGGATCACCCAGACAAGTCCGGAACGGGCTCAGTCACTGTTTGATTTCCCTCCCACCCCCGTGACCGGGGCGAGAGGTTTAGATCCCTGAATGACGCCAGGATCCGGGTCGGGACCACCCCCGGGCTGACGCTCCTCACAGAGGCTTCTGTTCGTTACCTAAAATTAGGCAGCGAGGGCGAAGCGGGAGTTATCGCTCTTGGTGTTGGCGATTATTGGTTGCGACATATGGTTTACGAGATCATTGCCGCTTCCTCGACACGCTTCCCACTGCTTCGACATCCGCTGTCGAAACCGATCATCCCCATGTTGTTTTTTCAAAGGTCGCACCCTCTGTGGGGTGCAGGTCCCATCGTACGTGACCGACGGGCCCGGTTGCCAGCACATTAACGGCGGGAGGCACCGGCCGCTCCGGGTGCCCTACGCGCCCTACGCGCTCTGTGCCGCCCGCTGCCGCCGCCGGGCCGCCGCGATCGCCCGGTTCGTCTCGCGCGTGTCCTGCTTCTCCCGCAGGGTCTGGCGCTTGTCGTACTCCTTCTTGCCCTTGGCCAGCGCGATCTCGCACTTCACCCGGCCGTTCAGGAAGTACAGCGAGAGGGGCACGATCGTGTGACCCGTCTCCTGCGACTTCGACTCCAGCTTGTCGATCTCGGCCCGGTGCAGCAGCAGCTTCCGCTTCCGCTTCGCGTGGTGGTTGGTCCAGCTGCCCTGCATGTACTCGGGCACGTGGATGTTGTGCAGCCACGCCTCGTGGCCGTCGATCTGGACGAAGCCGTCGACCAGCGAGGCCCGGCCCATGCGCAGCGACTTCACCTCGGTGCCCATGAGCACCACACCGCACTCATAGGTGTCGATGATGTGGTAGTCGTGCCGCGCCTTCTTGTTCTGCGCGATGAGCTTGCGCTCAGGCGCCTTGTCCGATGCCTTCTTCGCAGGCTTGCCCTGCACGTTCACGAGTCCCTTTGCCATAGTGCGGCCATTTTCGCACTACGAGCCCCCTCCGAGGCCACTCAATACCGTTCTCGCCCGCTCCTCGGCCCGCTCCCCCGCCGCCAGGTCCGGCGTGATGCCGCGGCCGTCGACGGCGTGCCCGGCGGGTGTCCGGTAGTGGCCGACGGTCAGCTCGGCGACCGAGCCGTCGGGCAGGGCCCTCGGCATCTGGACCGACCCCTTCCCGAAGGTCCGCGAACCGACGGTGACCGCCCGGCCCCGGTCCTGGAGGGCGCCCGTGAGCAGCTCGGCCGCGCTCATGGTGCCCCCGTCGATCAGCGCGACCAGCGGCCTTCCCGTGTCACCGCCGCCCTCCGCGTACACGGCCCGCTGCTCGCCCTCCACGTCGTACGTGGCGACGAGCCCGCCGTCGAGGAAGGCGGAGGCGGCGACGGCGGCCTCGGCGACCAGGCCGCCGGAGTTGCCGCGCAGGTCGAGGAGGACCCCGGCGCCGGGCGGCGCGGTCCGCACCGCGTCCCGTACGCGCGCGCCCGCCCCCTTCGTGAAGGCGGCGACCCGGATCAGTACGGCCCCGTCGTCGAGGCGGCGGACGGTGACCGGGTCCGTCACGACCCGGGCCCTGAGCAGGGTCTGCGTCCAGGCGGCGCGGCCGCGCTCGACCCGGAGGACGACGGCCGAGCCGGGAACCCCGTCGCCGCGCAGCAGGGAGACCACCTCGGAGACGGAGAGCCCGTCGACCGGGCGCCCGTC
>NZ_MWIG01000602.1:0-5919 GCF_002156145.1 Streptomyces sp. NRRL B-24572
GGTGGCGGTGCCGAGGTCGGCGGGGCGTACGGAGTTCTGCACGGCGAGCACGAGGACCGGCATGACCAGGCCGATGCCGGTGCCGAGGACGGCCTGCCAGAGGCTGTGCTGGAGGCGCGGGGTGTCGGTGTCCATGCGGGAGAGCAGCCACATGCCGAGGACGGAGACGGCCCCGCCGATCACCGGGTAGATCTTGTAGTGGCCGGTGCGGCTGATGAGCTGGCCGGAGACGACGGAGGCGATGACGATGCCGCCCATGAGGGGCAGCATCAGGAGGCCGGACTCGGTGGCGCTGGCGCCCTCGACCATCTGCAGGAAGCTGGGGAGGTAGCTGGCGGCGCCGAAGAGCGCGATGCCGACGACGGCGCCGACGAGGGCGGTGACGGTGAAGACGGAGTCGCGGAACAGCCGCAGCGGGATGAGCGGTTCGGGGGCGAAGCGCTCGACGACCAGGAAGAGCAGGGTCGTTCCGGCGGCTCCGCCGGCCAGGGCGAGGATGACCCGGGAGTCCCAGGCGTACTCGGTGCCGCCCCAGCTCGTCAGCAGGACCAGGCAGGTGGAGGCGGCGGCGAGGAGCAGCGCGCCGAGGACGTCGAAGCGCGCGCGTGCCGCGGGTTTCGGCAGCTTGAGGACGGCGGCGACGACGGCAAGGGTGACGAGCCCGAAGGGCACGTTGAAGTAGAAGCACCAGCGCCAGGAGACGTGGTCGGTGAAGAAGCCGCCGAGCAGCGGTCCGGCGACGGAGGCGAGGCCGAAGGCGGCGCCGATGAGGCCCATGTAGCGGCCGCGTTCCCGGGCGGGGACGATGTCGGCGATGATCGCCTGGACGCCGATCATGAGGCCGCCGGCGCCGACGCCCTGGACGGCGCGGAAGGCGATGAGCTGGTTCATCGTGTGGGACCAGCCGGCGAGTCCCGAGCCGACGACGAAGACGACGATCGCGAAGAGGAAGACGCCCTTGCGGCCGAGGAGGTCGCCGAGCTTTCCGTAGACGGGCAGGCCGATGGTGGAGGTCAGCAGGTAGGCGGTGATCGCCCAGGACATCCGGTCCAGGCCGTGGAGTTCGCCGACGATCTTCGGCAGGGCGGTGGCGACGATCATCTGCTCGAGCGCGGCGAGGAGCAGCGCGAGCATGAGGCCGCAGAAGACGAGCCGGACGCGGCGGGGGTCGAGGTCGGCGGGCCCCGGCCCGGGTGGTGGCGCGAGGTCGGCGCGTGACCCGTCCGGGGTGGGCGGTCCGTCCGGGGCGAGCGGCTCCGCGCCCTCCTCGGCTTCTTTCACGATCGTGATCGCACCCACGTGCCTGCTCCCCTCGTCGCGGCGTCTGCGCCGCGCCATTCTTCGCATTGCGCACGAAGGGGGAGCAAGTCGGGCGGCGCGGGAGGGCGGTGGCGTCCCGGGAGGTGAACGTCCCTGCACCACGGCGCACTTGGGTCGCTCATCAGCGCCTTTACGAGAGGGCCCGCGCCCCCCGGTGCGCGGGGGCGCGGGTACGGGGGGTGCGGGCGATCCACTCGAATCGGTGAACGCTCCGGGCGTTACTTCTCGACCTCGTCCGCCAGCTTGGCGAGGACGGCGTCGTAGATGCGGCCGAGTCCCTTGGGCGCGAAGGTCCTCTCGAAGAAGCCGCCGATGCCTCCGGCGCCGTTCCAGACGGTGCTGACGACGGCTCGGGACTTGCCCTCGCCGGCGGGGGTCACGGTCCAGGTGGTGACCATGGAGGAGTTGCGGTCCTTCTCGACGAGCTGCCCGTCGGTGGGCTCGGTGACCTCCAGGAGGCAGTCGCGGACGCGCTTGCTGGTGGCCTGGAGCTTCCAGTGGACGAGGGTGCCCTCGCCGTCGCCGCCCTCGCGCACCTCGTACTCGCTGAAGTGCTCGGGGAGCAGCTTCGCGCGCGTGCCGCTGTAGTCGGCCAGCGCGTCGAACACCGTCTCCGCGTCCGCGGCGATGATCCGTTCCGTGGTGGCCTCGACCTGCGCCATTGACTTCCTCCAGCTTGTGGTTCCTCGGGGGTGTGGGCCAAGCGAACCACGTGGGCTCCGGGGGGCGAAATCCGGGTTGCCACGATCAAGGGAACAGGTGTTCTATTCTGAGCGAACGGCCGAGCCCGAGCCACCGAGGAGGCGTCCATGCGCTGGGACAATCTGGGCGACACCCCCGCCGCCCCCGCGGACATCGCCCTGTTCGGCACGGACGCGGTCACCACCCGCACCTTCGACGCCCCCGAGTTCCGGGGCGTCACCTTCCACGAGGTCCGGGCCCGCTCGATCCTGAACCGGGTGCCGGGCGCCTCCCGGATGCCGTTCGAGTGGACGGTCAACCCGTACCGGGGTTGCACGCACGCGTGTGTGTACTGTTTCGCCCGCAAGAGCCACGGCTATCTCGACCTCGACACCGGCCTCGGCTTCGACTCCCAGATCGTCGTCAAGGTCAACGCCCCGGAGCTGCTCGCCCGGCAGCTCGCCTCCGCCCGCTGGCAGGGCGCGCACATCGCCATGGGCACCAACGTCGACTGCTACCAGCGCGCCGAGGGCCGCTACCGGCTGATGCCGGGCATCCTCACGGCCCTGCGGGACCGGGCCAACCCGTTCTCGATCCTCACCAAGGGCACGCTGATCCTGCGCGACCTGGAGCTCCTCGCCCAGGCCGCCCGGGTCACCGAGGTCGGCATCTCCGTCTCCGTCGGCTTCACCGACCGGGAGCTCTGGCGGACGGTCGAGCCCGGCACCCCCTCGCCGCAGCGCCGCCTCGACGTCGTCCGCGCCCTGGGCGAGCGCGGCATCGACTGCGGGGTCCTGATGGCGCCCGTGGTGCCCTTCCTCGGCGACCGGCCCGAGCAGCTGCGCGCGACGGTCCGCGCGATCGCCGAGGCCGGCGCGAGCTCGGTCACCCCGCTCGTGCTGCACCTGCGGCCGGGCGCCCGCGAGTGGTTCATGGCCTGGCTGCGCGAGCACCACCCGGGCCTGGTGCGGCGGTACGAGCGGATGTACGCGGACGGGGCCTACGCGCCGACCTGGTACCAGCGCCGGATCACCCGTCAGGTGCACGATTTGGCAGCCGAGTTCGGCATCGGGCCCGCCCACCGGGGCGCGCTGCGCCGGATCCCCGTACCGGACCGGATCCCCGTACCGGACGGTCCCGAGCAGCTCACCCTGCTCTGATCCCCCTGATTCCTCGGATCATCGGACCGGTCACCTGACACGCCGTCGGATCACCCTCCGTTCGGGTCAACTCTCGGCGAAACAGGTCCCCTCGGCGCCGGTTCGGGACACAAACGCCCTATGACCCCACGCGCAGGAATGCTGATCGCCGCTGGAGCGCTGGTCGCCGGGACGGTCACCGTCCTGCCCGCCGGCCCCGCGGACGCCGGTGAACCGACCCCCCGACCGCTCTCCCCGCTCACCTGGACCGACTGCGCCACTCAGGCGTACCCCCGGCTCCAGTGCGCCACCCTGAAGGTGCCGCTCAACCACGACGACCCGGCCGGGCGGAAGATCACGCTCGCCCTCACCCGGGTCCCGCACACCGCGCGGACCTCCCAGGGCCCGCTGCTCGTGAACCCGGGCGGGCCCGGCGGCAGCGGGCGCGGCATGGCCGGGTACGTGGCGGCCTCGCTGCCCCCGAAGGTGGCCGCCGAGTACGACGTGATCGGCTTCGACCCGCGCGGGGTCGGCAAGAGCGAGCCCGCGCTCGACTGCGAGCCCGGCCACTTCGCACCGGTGCGGGCGGACTCGGTGCCGAGCAGTGCCGCGGCCGAGCGGGCGGCCGTCGAGCGGGCGCAGTCCTTCGCCGAGGCCTGCGGCAAGAAGTACGCGGACCTGCTGCCGTACATCGACACCGTGAGCACCGCCCGGGACCTGGACGCGATCCGCAGCGCGGTCGGCGCGCCGAAGATCAACTATCTCGGCTACTCGTACGGCACCTACCTGGGCGCCGTGTACGCGCGCCTGTACCCGGACCGGGTGCGGCGGATGGCGCTCGACTCCGTCGTGAACCCGCACGGCGTCTGGTACGAGGACAACATCGCGCAGGACTACGCCTTCGACACCCGCCACAAGGCCTTCATGGCCTGGGTGGCCCGGCAGAACGCCGTCTACAGGCTGGGCACCGACCCGGCGGCGGTCGAGGCCGCCTGGTACCGGATGCGCGACGCGCTGCGCGCCGAGCCGGCCGGCGGGAAGGTCGGCCCCGCCGAACTGGAGGACACCTTCCTGCCGGGCGGGTACTACAACGGCTACTGGCCCCGCCTCGCGAGCGCCTTCGCCGCGTACGTCAACGACGCGGACCCGGCGCCGCTGAAGGAGGCGTACGAGCGGTACGGGGAGGCCGACGCGGCCGCCGACAACGGGTACTCGGTCTACACGAGCGTGCAGTGCCGGGACGCGGGCTGGCCCCGCGACTGGAACGTGTGGCGCAAGGACAGCTGGGACACGCACGCGAAGGCGCCGTTCTCGACCTGGAACAACGCCTGGTACAACGCTCCCTGCGCCTTCTGGCCGGTGGACTCCCTGACCCCGCCGAACGTCACCAACGACCAGGTGCCGCCGGTCCTCATCCTCCAGGCCACGGACGACGCGGCGACGCCTTACGAGGGCGGGGTCGCCCTGCACCGCCTGATGCGCGGCTCCAGCCTCGTCATCGAGGAGGGCGGCGGGAACCACGGGGTGACCCTCGGCGGGAACGACTGCCTGGACGAGCACCTCGCCGCCTACCTCGCCACGGGCAAGGTCCCGCGCGGCGAGGGCGACGCCGAGGTGGACGCGGTCTGCGCCGCGCTCCCCGAGCCGGAGCCGGAGCCCGTGACCCCGGCCGCGCCGACGACCCCGAAGAAGACCGGCAAGCGGGCCGGCGCGGTGCGCCCGGAGCCGGCGGGCGTCGCGCTCCACGGCCTCCTGGGCCACGTCCGCTGAGCTCCTGACGGTTCCTCACGGTGCCCGCGCTCCGGAAAGGGGTCGCGGGCACTGTCAGTGGCGTGCGCGAGGATGGGGGCATGACGAGTCACCTCACCCATGTGCCCGCCCCCGACGGCCTCGCACCCAGCCCCCAGTACAGCCATGTCGTCTGGGGCACGGGCCGGTTCGTCGCGATATCCGGGCAGTGCGCCTTCGACGCCTCCGGGGCGGTGGTCGGCGAGGGCGACGCGGCGGCCCAGGCCCACCAGGTCTTCGCGAACCTGGAGCGCTGCCTCGCGGCGGCCGGCGCGGGCTTCGGGGACGTGGTGAAGCTGACGTACTTCGTCACGGACGTGGCCCACCTCCCGGCGATACGCGACGCCCGGGACGCCCACTTCGCGGGCGCGCCCCTGCCGGCGAGCTCGGCGGTGCAGGTGTCGGCCCTCGTCCGCCCGGAACTCCTCGTGGAGATCGAGGCGTTCGCCCTGATACCGGAGCGGCCCGCGGCGGCCCCGGACGAGACGGGGGCGGACGAGACCGGGGTGTGACTCCGTCTGCTACGTTGACGCGCATGTTCCTCTTCCGTGCGTAGGAGTCGGCGATCCGACGACCGTGCCCAGCCGGGCGCGGTGTCCCGCCGTCCCCGCACGCCCCGGCACCGCAGGCCGTCGCCCGGTGCCCTCTTCGAGGAACTCCGTCATGTCCGTGACCTCCCCCGTCCACTCCCCCGCACCCACGTACGCCGCGGTGCTGCGGACCCCGTCCGCCCGCCGCACCTTCGGGGCGGCCCTCCTGGGGCGGCTGTCCTACGGCACCGCCCCGCTCTCCCTGATCCTCTCCGTCAAGGCGAGCACCGGCTCGTACGCCGTGGCCGGTACGGCCATGGCCGCGTTCGGTCTCACCGGTGTCCTGCTGTCGCCCGCGCGCGCCGCCCTCGTCGACCGGTTCGGGCCGCGCCGCGCCCTGGTGCCGCTGGCCACCGCGTACGCGCTGCTGCTCACCGCGCTCGCGGTGGCCAGCGGCACCA
>NZ_MWIG01000603.1:0-4450 GCF_002156145.1 Streptomyces sp. NRRL B-24572
CGTCCACCGAGACGCCGAAGTCGGTCGCGATGCCGGCGAGCCCGTTCGCGTACCCCTGGCCCACCGCGCGGGCCTTCCACGCGCCGTTGCGCAGATAGATCTCGACGACCACGAGCGCCGTCTCCGTGGCGAGACGCGGCGGCGTGAACGTGGCGATCACGGTGCCGTCGTCCGCGTTCCGGATGGTGGCCGTGGGCTCGATGCCCTGGAAGGTCTGGCCGGCGGCGTCCGGACTCGCGGTGACGACGATCCTCTCGATGCCGGCGGGGAGGGCGCCGGTGTCCACCAGGATCGCGTCGGGCGCGGCCCCGCCGCCGGAGCGGTAGGTGACACCGGGCCCGGTCGGCTGGTTGTAGAAGATGAAGTCGTCGTCCGAGCGGACCTTGCCGTTGGCGCCGAGCAGCAGGCCCGAGACGTCGAGCCGCACGGGGGCGGCCACGTCCACCGCCACGCGCGCGGCGGTGAGAGGGAGGTTCGAGCCGGGGGTCATAGCGGTCATGCCAGGGGTAACGATCCGGCCCCCTTTGCCGTTCCCTTACCCGCACCCGTTCGGCCCCCGGCATGCCGCGCATACCGCCGTTCCCGGTCAGATCAGTCGAATGAATATTCTTTCGACCCATGGGAGCTGTGGGGGGTGCGGGAGCTGTGGGTGGGATTTCGTTCCGGACGGGGGACGTGGACGAGGCGCGCGAGGAGCTCGGCGCGCGGTACTACGCGAACCGCATGGCCGTCGTCGACCGGGAGCGGCGTCCCTTCGCGGCCCGCTTCGACACCGTGGCACTCGGGCCGCTGGTCATCGGCGACCTCACCTGCGGGGCCGACGTCCGGATGAGCTTCGGCGAGCTCGGCGCGTACCACCTCAACGCACCGCTGAGCGGAACGATGGAGATCCGCCAGGGCGGCAGCTCCCCGATCGTCGCGACGTCCACCGAGGCGGTGCTCCTCGACCCCGCCGGGGACACCGTCCTCGACCGCTGGAGCGGGGACTGCCGGAGCCTGTCCGTGAAGATCGGCGCGGCCGAACTGCGCGACCGCCTCGAACAGCTGATGGGCCGGGTGCCGCGCGGCCCGCTCGTCTTCGCGCCCCACCTCGACATCACGCGCGGCCCGGGCCTGAGCTGGGTGCGCTTCGCCCGCCAGGTCGCCGCCGAGGCGCTCGCCGGAGAGGGGCTCGCCACGCACGAGCTGGTCGCGAGGCCCCTGCAGGAGGCGCTGCTCAACGGGCTGCTCCTGGCCGCCGAGCACCCCTGGCGCGAGGCGCTCGCCCACCCGGGCGAGGCGCGGCGCCCGGCCCCGGTCAAGCGCGCGATGGACGCGGTGCGGGAGCGCCCCGAGCACCCGTTCACGAGCACCGAACTCGCGGCCCTGGCCCGGGTGAGCGTGCGCCGCCTCCAGGAGTCCTTCCGGGAGTACGTGGGGATGTCGCCGATGGCGTACGTGCGGGAGGTCCGGCTCGACCGGGTCCGCGAGGAGCTGCGGGCGGCCGCGCCGGACGAGGTGAGCGTGAGCGAGGTGGCCTGGCGCTGGGGCTTCGCCCATCCGGGCCGGTTCGCGGCCCGCTACCGGGAGAGGTTCGGCGAATCGCCGTCCCGGACGCTCCGCGCGGGGCGCTGAGCCCGGGGCCTGTCCGGCGGATCGGGCCACAGCCGTGTGCGCCGGTGCGTGCTCCCGTGCATCAACCCGTCGCGCAATCCGGACAGCTGCCGCGTTCCGCGGCTCGCGATGATCTTCGGCCGGACCTACGGTGAGCGGGTCAGGTGCGCCAGGGTGCACCGAGGCCCGGGCCCCGGCCGGCTCCCCCGTATCAGTCCGGCCGGGTCCTGCGTACCCCTGTCCGGTCCTCCTCAGTGCGGCCGGCGGGGCGGGTCCACGCAGAAGTGGCCGCCCAGGTAGAGGTCGTCGGCACTGCCCTCCACCAGGGGGCCCTGCTCGGCGAGGATCTTCTCCGCGTACGCCTCCGAGTCGTCCTCCGGCGCGTAACCGAGCGCCCGGGCCGTGGAGAGGTCCCACCACGCGCGCGTGTTGGCGGACGAGCCGTACACGACCGTGTGGGCCACGTCCCCGGCCGTGAGCGCCGCGTGCAGGAGGCGGGCGCAGTCGCCGGGGCTGAGCCACAGCGAGAGCATCCGTACCGAGGTGGGCTCCGGGTGGCAGGAGCCGATGCGGAGGGAGACGGTCTCGATGCCGTGCAGGTCCCAGTAGAGCTGGGCCAGGTCCTCGCCGAAGCACTTGGAGAGGCCGTAGAAGGTGTCGGGGCGGTGCGGGGTGTCGACCGGGATCGGCGGCTCGCCCTCGCGCGGGCGCCGGGTGAAGCCGACCGCGTGGTTGCTCGAGGCGAAGACCACGCGCCGGACGCCCTCCTCGCGGGCGGCCTCGTAGAGGTGGTGGGTGCCGGCGATGTTGGCGGCCATGATCTTCTCGAAGTCGGACTCCAGGGAGATGCCCGCGAGGTGCACGATCGCGTCGACGCCCCGGACCGCCTCGCGCAGCGCCGCGCGGTCCGCGAGGTCGGCGGTGATCGCGTCGGGAGCGCCCGGCACGGGGTCGACGTCCAGGAGGCGGAGCTCGTAGCCGTACGGGGGCAGCAGCTCCCGCATCAGCGTGCCGACGCCTCCGGCGGCGCCGGTGAGCAGGACGGTGCGGGGTGCGGTCATGGAGCGGGTCTCCTCCGTCGAGCGGCATTCACCTGAGCGGCGTTCGCATCCGTGGACACGCTAGGAAGGCGTCCGACGGAGCGTCAAGATCCTTGGCTGAACGGCGCAATCGCCTTGACCGGCCGATCGGCGCTGCTCTAGCGTGCGCAAAGTCAGCGTTCATGTATGTGGGTGATGGTCATACTTATGTACGACGGCCTGTTGTTCTTCCCCGTCACCGCCTTCGCGCCCGACGGCTCCGTCGACCTCGACGCCTTCCGCACCCATGTCCGCGCCGGCGTCGACGCGGGCGCCGCGGCCGTGTTCGCCTGCTGCGGCACCGGCGAGTTCCACGCCCTCGCCCCCGAGGAGTTCCGCGACTGCGTCGCCGCCGCCGTCGAGGAGACCGCGGGACGCGTCCCCGTCGTCGCCGGCACCGGCTACGGCACCGCCCTCGCGATCCGCTACGCGCGCCTCGCCGAGGAGGCCGGCGCCGACGGACTCCTCGCCATGCCCCCGTACCTCGTCGTCCCCGACCAGGCCGGGCTGCTCCGCCACTACACCGAACTCGCCGCCGCCACCCCGCTCGACGTCCTCGTCTACCAGCGGGACAACGCGGTCCTCACCCCCGACACCGCCGTCGCCCTCGCCCGCACCGAGGGCGTCATCGGCCTCAAGGACGGCCTCGGCGACCTCGCCCTCATGCAGCGGATCGTCAGCGCCGTCCGCGCCGAGGGGCTCGACCTGCTCTACGTCAACGGCCTGCCGACCGCCGAACTCACCGCCGCCGCCTACCGGGGCATCGGCGTCACCCGCTACTCCTCCGCCGTCTTCTGCTTCGCCCCCGACCTCGCCCTCGCCCACCACCGGGCCCTCGCCTCCGGCGACGACGCCACCGTCGACCTGCTCGTCGACGGCTTCTATCGACCGCTCGTCGAACTCCGCTCCCGGGGCCGGGGATACGCCGTCTCGCTCGTCAAGGCCGCAGTGCGGAGGGGAGGTCTGGACGTGGGCGAGGTGCGGCCGCCGCTGAGCGAGCCCGCGCCCGAGCACGTCGACGCGCTCATGCTGCTCGTCGAGCGCGCCAGGGCCCTCCTGGAGCAGCGCGGCGCGTGAGGGCGGGTCAGGCCTCCGGGGAGGCTTCCGGCAGCGCCGCGAGCAGCCGCAGCGTCGAGGCGCGGGTGTCGGCGACGTGGGCGCGGGCCAGGGCCTCCGCGCCGTCCTCGTCGTGGTCGCGGACCGCCTCGTAGAGCCGCTCGTGCGCCCCGCACATCGGCTCGCCGTCCGACTGCGCGGAGGTGAGCCGGAAGAGGCGGCGCAGCCGGGAGTCGAGCGGGGCCATCAGGTCCACCAGGAGCGGGTTGCCGGAGAGTTCGACGATCCGGCGGTGGAAGTCGGCGTTGAGCGAGACGGCCTCGCGCAGCCGCCCGGACTCCGCCGCCCTCCTCGCCCGCGCCAGGAGCCGCTCCAGGTCCCGCAGCGGGGCGGGGGTCGCGTGCCGGGCGGCGAGCCGCGCGGCCAGGCCCTCCAAATTCTCCCGTACGTCGAAGAGGTACGCGGCGTCCTCCGGGCCGAACTCCGCCACCACCGACCCCCGGCGCGGCTGCACCGAGAGGAAGCCCTCCGACTCCAGGCGCTGCATCGCCTCGCGCACCGGCACCCGGGAGACCCGCAGCTCGTCGGCGATCTCCCGCTCCACGAGCCGCAGCCCCGCCGGGTAGTCGCCCTCGATGATCCGCTCGCGCAGCTCCACGTACACCCGCTCCCGCAGGGACTGATGGGTGTCCCCGATGGCGGCGCTGCGGGCGGCGGGGCGG
>NZ_MWIG01000604.1:0-6652 GCF_002156145.1 Streptomyces sp. NRRL B-24572
CGTCGACGAAGGCGACGGGCGCATGTACGAGTTCGTCCAGGTCGGCGCCGACCAGGGCCTGCTCGCGGCACCGGTGAAGCACTCGACGCTGCCCGTCGCCTTCGTCGACGAACGCCAGCTCGTAGTGCCGGGCATTGGAGGCGTTCAGGAGACGCAGGCGGTAGCGGGCCGCGTCCACCTCGTGCACCGGCCAGGGGGCGCCGTTGACGAGGATCACGTCGCCGAGGACACCGGCCACGTAGGGCTCGCGGACGCCCGGGCGGCCCCGCAGGGTGGGGTCGAGGGACGGGTAGTCGAGGCCGCCGTCGGCGGCGAAGGCCCGGTCCGCGATCATCAGCGGCAGTTCGCGCGGCCCCGCCGGCAGGCCGAGGGCCTCCTCGGCGTCGTCGCGCACGATGTGCAGTCCGGCGAGGCCCCGCCAGATCGCCGGGGCGGTGAAGTCCATCCGGTGGTCGTGGTACCAGAGCATCGTCGGCCGCTGGTCCAGCGGGAAGGTGTACTCCCGGGTGAGGGCGGTCGTGACGGCCTTCGGGTCGTGCATGGCCCCGCCGGATCCGTGCCCCGTGTGGCCGCCGTGTCCCGTGTCGCCGCCGTGCGCCGTCGTCGGCCAGCCCGCCGGTGTGACCAGGTCCGTCGGGTAGCCGTCCGACTCCGCCGGGGTGCGGCCGCCGTGCAGGTGCACCACGGTCGGCACGGGCAGCTCGTTGCGGTGGGCCACGGTGACCGGGCGGCCGCGCCGCGACTCGATCGTGGGGCCGGGGAAGGTCCCCCCGTACGTCCACAGGCGGGTCCGCAGGCCCGGCAGGATCTCCGCCGTCGTCTCGCGCTGGACGATCTCGTAGCGGTCCTCCCGGGCGCCCTTGCTCACCGGCTCGAGGACGGCGGGCAGCGGCAGCGGCACCTCGAACGGGGGCGGCAGCGGTACGGCGCTGCGGAGTTCGGCACCGGTGGCGGCCGGGCGGCGGGACAGCCCGGCCGCGACGCCGAGCCCGCCGGCCGCCATGACCCCGAGCGCCCCGCCGACGGCCAGGACCCGGCGCCTGGTCGGGTCAGGCATCGACGGCCTCCCGTCCGGCGGTCCGCCGCTCGGTGGTCTCCCGGCGTTCCAGCGGCCGGAGCCAGACCGCGGCGAACAGCATGGTGACGGCGGCGACGGTGAACACGCCCAGGGGGATGTGCAGCCACAGCGCCCCGGCCGTCCCTGCGAAGTACTGCGCGGTCTCGGCGACCGCGAGCGCGAGCGTGACGTGGAAGGGCCAGGACACGCGCAGCCGCGCCCAGACCACGATCGCGACGACCAGCTGGACGAGGCAGAGCGAGGTGACGACGTCGGCGCCCGCCCCGTGCATGCCCAGACCGTCGAAGTCACCGCTCAGATAGACGCCGGCGAACACCGGTTGTCCGAAGACCGCCACCCCGTGCGCCGTGACGACCGCTTTCCAGACACCCCTCAACATGGGGCGTCACCCCCCTTGTTGTCGGTGCGATGGCAGAAACGACGCTATGCCGTGGCCGATATCCTGTCCAAGATCAATACCGCTATGGGGCCATGCCCCGGGGGGCATGATGGATCTCCACACGCTCAGGCAGTTCGTCGTCGTGGCCCGCCTCGAACACCTCAGCCGCGCCGCCGGGGAGCTCCGCGTGGCCCAGCCCTCACTGAGCCGCACCATCATGCGTCTCGAGGCCGAGCTCGGCACGCCGCTGTTCGACCGGGCCGACCGGCTCCGGCTCAACGAGGCCGGGAAGGTCTTCCTCCGGCACGTCGAGCGCTCCCTCGGGGAGCTCGACGCGGGGCGCCGGGCCGTCGCCGCCGTCACGGTCGGCGAGTTGGGCGCCGTACGGCTCGCCTCGGAGACCTTCCTGACCCTGACCGGGCCGCTCGGGGTGTTCAAACGGGCGCACCCCGCGGTCGAGGTCGAGCTCCACCAGCTGGCCGCCGCGGAGATGGCCCGCGCCCTCCGTACGCAGGAGGTGGACCTGTGCGTCGCCTCGCAGCCGGTTCCGCCCGAGGGCCTGGAGGCGGCCCAGCTGCTCGACGAGCCGGTGTGGGTGGTCACCCCGCTCGACCACCCCCTGGCCGGCCGCAGCTCGGTGCACGTCGGGGAACTCGCCCACGAGCCCTTCGTCTGCACCCGTGAGGGGCACTGGCAGCGCCGGCTGCTCGACCGGCTGTTCGCCCTGGACGGCCTGGGGCCGCCGAGGGTCGTCTGCGAGGGCGACGAGCCCAGCGCGACCGCGATCCTGGTCGCCGCCGGACTCGGCATCGGCCTCATCCCCGACATGGCCCGGCGCAGTGCCACCCGGGCGCCCGTCGCCTGGATCGCCGTCGACGGACCGGACTGCCGGCGCACCCTCACCCTGCTCTGGGGCGCCGACAGCCGACTCTCCGGTGCCGCGCGGCTGCTGCGCTCCGCGCTCACCGGATGGGACTGGACCTCGGGTCCCGTCTAGAACCCTCAGCCGCGCACGCGCAGTGCCCGGCGCAGGTCGTCCAGCTGGTCGACGAGCTTGCGGTGGAGGGCGGGGATCATCGTGTCGGCGGTGAGGTGGGACTCGCCCAGGGCCAGGGAGTCCGCGTCGATCGCGTACACCGGGAAGGCGTAGCGTCCGGCGGCCTCGGCCATCGCGGGGCCCCGGCGGTCGCCGAGCGCGACGGCCGCCTCGTAGAAGCGCGGCACGTACTCCCGTACGAGATCGGCCTGTTCGGGCTGCCAGAAGCCCTGGGCGGTGGCGGTGAACAGGTAGTTGGACAGGTCGTCGGAGTCGAAGAGGGACGACCAGGCGGCGGCCTTCGCCTCCGGGTCCGGGAGGGCCGCCCGGCAGCGGGCCGCGCCTTCCTGGCCGGTGGCGCTCGGGTCCCGCTCCAGCTCGGCGGCGATCACGGTCTCGTCCACGGCACCGAGGACGGCGAGGCGGGCGAGGATCCGCCAGCGCAGCTCGGGGTCGAGCTCCGGGCCGCCGTAGACGGTGCCCTCGTCGAGCCAGGAGGCGATCTTGTCGGGGGTGGTGGCGCTGTCGATGCAGGCGCGGACCGCGGTGAGGCGCAGTCCCGGCTCCTCGCCGTCCTCGGTGCGGCGCAGCAGGGCGCGGGCGATCTCGCCGATGGTGGCGAGGGCGGCCGGGCGCTGCTCCTCGGTGACGTACCGGTCGGCGATCTGGGTGCGGGCGAAGCCGAGGACTCCCTGGACCAGGGCGAGTTCGGTCTCCTCGGGCAGGTGCGCGAGGGCGCTCTCCAGGTACTCGACGGGGGCGAGTTCGCCGTCGCGGACCATGTCGCGCATCGCGTTCCAGACGACGGCCCGGGTGAGGGCGTCGGGGATGCGGGAGAGGCCGCGCAGGGCGCTCTCCTCGGAGACCTCGTCGAAGCGGAGCTTCGTGTAGGTGAGGTCGCCGCCGTTGAGGACGACGAGCGCCGGGCGCGGGCCGGTCAGCTCGACGGGCTCCTCCTGCGGGACGTCGAGGGCGAGGCGCTCGCGGAGGGCCAGCTCGCCGTCGGGCTGCCGGTCGTACACACCGGCCTCGATCCGGTGCGGGCGGCTGCCGTCGCGGTCGACGGCGAGCTGCCAGTGGGTTCCCTCGCCGGTCAGGCGCGGCCTGAGCGTGTCGACGCCCGTGGTGCGCAGCCACTGCTCGGCCCAGGCGTGGACGTCGCGGTCGGTGGCGGCGGCCAGGTTGTCGATGAAGTCGGCGAGGGTGGCGTTGCCGAACTTGTGGCGCTTGAAGTGGATGTTGATGCCGGCGAGGAAGTCCTTCTCGCCGAGCCAGGCGACGAGCTGGCGCAGGGCGGAGGCGCCCTTGGCGTAGGAGATGCCGTCGAAGTTGAGGAGGGCCGCTGGTCCGCCTCGTACCCCCAGGCCTTGCGGGTGACGCCGAAGTCGACCCAGGTGTCGGGGAAGAGGTCGGCGCAGGCCTCGTTGACGGTCTGGTAGCCCATGTACTCGGCGAAGGACTCGTTCAGCCAGATGTCGTCCCACCAGCGCAGGGTGACGAGGTCGCCGAACCACATGTGGGCCATCTCGTGGGCGATGACCATGGCGCGGGTCTGCCGCTCGGTGACGGTGACGGCGGAGCGGAAGACGAACTCGTCGCGGAAGGTGACGAGTCCGGGGTTCTCCATGGCGCCGGCGTTGAACTCGGGGACGAAGGCCTGGTCGTACGAGTCGAAGGGGTACGGCTCGTCGAACTTCTCGTGGTAGCGGTCGTAGCAGGCCTTGGTGACGGCGAGGATCTCGTCGGCGTCGGCGTCGAGGTGGGCGGCGAGGGAGCGGCGGCAGTGGAGGCCGAAGGGCAGGCCGGCGTGCTCGGTGCGGATGCTGTGGAAGGGGCCGGCGGCGACGCAGACGAAGTAGGTGGAGAGCAGCGGGGTGGGGGCGGCCTGCCAGCGGCCGTCGTCCTGCTGTTCGGTGATGCCGTTGGAGAGGACGGTCCAGCCCTCGGGGGCGGTGACGCCCACCTCGAAGACGGCCTTCAGGTCGGGCTGGTCGAAGGAGGCGAAGACGCGCTGGACGTCCTCCATGAACAGCTGGGTGTAGACGTACGACTCTCCGTCGGTGGGGTCCGTGAAGCGGTGCATGCCCTCGCCGGTGCGGGAGTACCGCATGGTGGTGCTGATGTGGAGGGTGTGCTCGCCCTCGGTGAGGGTCAGCGGGAGCCGGTTGCCGTCGAGGGCGGTGACGTCGAGGGGCTCGTCGTCGAGGAGGGCGGAGTGCAGGGTCTCGGGCTTGAGCTCGACGAAGGTGTCCCCCGCGGCGCGGGCCGTGAAGCGGATGAGGCTCTGTGACTCGAAGGTCTCGTCGCCGGTGGTGAGGTCGAGGTCCACGCGGTAGTGGTGGACGTCGAGGAGCTGGGCACGGGTCTGCGCTTCGTCGCGCGTCAGTACGGACATGGGCCCTATGCTGCCCGATCGCTCCGGTCCGGGGCAGGGGGTGTACGGACCTCAGGCGAGGCCGGAGCCGTTCAGGTGGGTGAAGGCGGCGGCGATGCGGGGGCGGTCGTAGCCGGTCGGGCCCGCGGCGCCGCTGGAGATCAGGGTGTGGAGCAGGATCCGGGCCTTGGCGGGGTCGAGCGGGCCGGCCGGGATCAGTCCGTGGTGCAGCAGGTCGTATTCGGAGCCGGGGCTCCGGTAGGTGTGCGAGAGGGTCGCGCCGCCGCCGGTGCGGGAGGCCAGGACGACCGGGATGCGCCGGGCGATCTCGGCGAGGGGTTCGACGAGCGGGGCGGGGGCGTGGCCGGCGCCGAAGGCGGCGACGACGAGGCCCTGGAAGCGGTCGTCGACGGCGCCGAGGAGTTCGCCGCGGTCGCCGAGGGAGAGGGTCACCAGGGCGACGCGTACGGACGGGTCGAACTTCAGCGCGCAGAGCGCGGTGGGGGCGGCGGGGCGGAGCAGGATCCGGGGTTCGCCCTCGACGACGGTGCCGATCGGTCCGGCGCCGGGTGAGGCGAAGGTGGCGATCGAGGTGGTGTGGGTCTTGCGGGCGAGGCGGGCGGTGTGGATCTCGTCGGCGAGGACGACGAGGACGCCGAGGTTCCGGCAGGCGGGGTCGGCGGCGACGGCGAGCGCGGCGGCGAGGTTGGCGGGGCCGTCGGCGCCGGGCAGGTCGGGGCGACGCATGGCTCCGGTGACGGCGATCGGCTGCTCGGTGGTGCAGAGCAGGTCGAGGAGGAAGGCGGTCTCCTCCAGGGTGTCGGTGCCCTGGACGACGACCACGCCGGAGCCGTCGGCGACGGCCTTGCGGACCTCGTCGGCGAGGGCCGCCAGGTCCTCGAAGGAGAGGGTGGAGCTGGGGACGCGGCGGAAGTCCCGCAGGACGACGTCCTCGGGGGCGCCGAGCTCGGCGAGGACCTCCTGGCCGGTCATGCGGGCTGCGTCACCGCCTCGTGCGGAGATGGTCCCTCCGAGGGTGAAGACCGTGACGCGGCCCATCAGCGTGCTCCGTCCGCAATCGTCTCGTGGTGCCGGATGACCTCGGCGATGATGAAGTTGAGGAGTTTCTCCGCGAAGGCCGGGTCCAGTTTCGCGCTCTCGGCGAGTTCCCGCAGCCGGGCGATCTGGCGGGCCTCGCGGGCCGGGTCGGCGGGCGGGAGCTGGTGCTCCGCCTTGAGGACGCCGACCTGCTGGGTGCACTTGAAGCGCTCGGCGAGCATGTGCACGACCGCGGCGTCGATGTTGTCGATGCTTTCGCGCAGCCGGGTCAGCTCGGCGATGACGGTCGGGTCGATGGCACTGGTGTCGCTGGTGTCGCTCATGATCTGCGAGCTTAGACGGATCGCGGGTGGATCGTGGGCGGGTGTTCGGGATCCGGAACGACGTTGCTCCAGCCGCCGTGCACGGACCGCCCCTGCTGCTCGCGGAAACGGATGGGCGCGGTGCCGACCCGGCGGGTGAAGAGCCGGGAGAAGTAGGCGGGGTCGTCGTAGCCGACGCGGCGGGCGACGGCGGCGACGGGCAGCTCGGTGGCGGCGAGGAGCTCCTTGGCGCGGCCGAGGCGGACGGTGAGCAGGTAGTCCTTGGGGCTGCATCCGGCGGCGCGGCGGACGGCGGTGCGCAGCTCGGTGGGGGTCATGCCGTGCCGGGCGGCGTGGTCGGCGACGGAGAGCGGCTGGAAGGCGTCGCGGGCGAGGGCGGCGAGGACGGGGTCCCCGTCGGCGT
>NZ_MWIG01000605.1:0-4877 GCF_002156145.1 Streptomyces sp. NRRL B-24572
GCGGTGTACGGCCCGGGCCGCGGACCCCCGCGCCGGGCCGTACGCCGTCCCGCAACCCACCCTTCCTGGAGGCCTCCGTGGGTCGATACGTGATCCGGCGGCTGCTGCAGATGATCCCGGTCTTCTTCGGCGCCACGCTGTTGATCTTCCTGATGGTGAACGTGATGGGCGACCCCATCGCCGGCCTCTGCGGCGACCGCGCCTGCGACCCGGCGACCGCCGCCCAGCTGAAGAAGGAGTACGGCCTCGACAAGCCGGTCTGGCAGCAATACCTGACCTACATGGGCAACGTCTTCACCGGCGACTTCGGCACCGCCTTCAACGGCCAGCCCGTCACCGAGCTGATGGCCGACGCCTTCCCGGTCACCATCCGGCTCACCATCGTGGCGATCCTCTTCGAGATCGTCATCGGCATCACCCTGGGCGTCCTCACCGGCCTCAAGCGCGGCCACCCCGTCGACACCAGCGTCCTGCTGCTGACCCTCGTCGTCCTCTCCGTCCCCACCTTCGTCACCGGCCTGCTCATCCAGTACCTCCTGGGCGTCGAATGGGGCTGGATCAATCCGGCCGTCTCGCCCGAGGCGCCCTTCAGCGAACTGATCGTCCCCGGCCTCGTCCTCGCGTCCGTCTCCCTCGCGTACGTCACCCGGCTCACCCGGACCTCGATCGCCGAGAACAAGCGCGCCGACTACGTCCGCACCGCCGTCGCCAAGGGCCTGCCCCGCCGCCGGGTCATCAGCCGTCATCTGCTGCGCAACAGCCTCATCCCGGTGGTGACCTTCATCGGCGCCGACATCGGCGCGCTCATGGGCGGCGCCATCGTCACCGAACGGATCTTCAACATCCACGGCGTCGGCTTCCAGCTCTATCAGGGCATCGTCCGCCAGAACACCCAGACGGTCGTCGGCTTCGTGACCATCCTCGTCCTGGTGTTCCTGCTGGCCAACCTTCTGGTCGACCTCCTGTACGCCGTCCTTGACCCGAGGATTCGCTATGCCTGAGCCCGAGTCGTTCGAACCGCTTGAGTCGTACGGAGAGGAAGGGCGCGCCATCGCCTCGACCGGAGCCGGGGGCGCGGCCGACTTCGGCACCGCCGACGCCGAGACGCTGGAGAAGAACCTGGAGAACGACCCCGACACGGCCCCCGACGCCGGCCCCGACAAGAAGCCCCGCTCCCTCTGGTCCGACGCCTGGCACGACCTGCGCCGCAACCCGATCTTCATCATCTCCGCGCTGGTCATCCTCTTCCTGGTGATCATCTCCATCTGGCCCTCCCTGATCGCCTCCGGAGACCCGCTCGACTGCGACCTGGCCAAGGCCCAGGAGGGCTCCCAGCCCGGCCACCCCTTCGGCTTCAACGGCCAGGGCTGCGACGTCTACACCCGGGTCGTCTACGGCGCCCGGACGTCCGTGACCGTCGGCGTCCTCGCCACCCTCGGCGTCGCGATCCTCGGCAGCGTCCTCGGCGGCCTGGCCGGCTTCTTCGGCGGAGCCTGGGACGGGCTCCTCTCCCGGGTCACCGACGTCTTCTTCGCCATCCCCGTCGTCCTCGGCGGCCTGGTCCTGCTGTCCGTGGTCACCAGCGCCACCGTCTGGCCCGTCATCGGCTTCATGGTGCTGCTCGGCTGGCCGCAGGTCTCCCGCATCGCCCGCGGTTCCGTCATCACCGCCAAACAGAACGACTACGTCCAGGCCGCCCGCGCGCTCGGCGCCTCCAACTCCCGGATGATGCTCCGGCACATCACGCCGAACGCCGTCGCCCCCGTGATCGTCGTCGCCACCATCGCCCTCGGCACGTACATCGCGCTCGAAGCGACCCTGTCGTACCTCGGCGTCGGACTGAAGCCCCCGACCGTCTCCTGGGGCATCGACATCTCCTCGGCGTCGCAGTACATCCGCAACGCGCCCCACATGCTGCTCTGGCCGGCCGGCGCGCTCGCGATCACCGTGCTCGCGTTCATCATGCTCGGCGACGCGGTGCGCGACGCCCTCGACCCGAAGCTGAGGTAGGGACCCATGCTGCTCGAAGTGCGCGACCTGCACGTGGAGTTCCACACCCGGGACGGGGTGGCCAAGGCGGTCAACGGGGTCAACTACTCCGTCGACGCGGGGGAGACCCTCGCCGTGCTCGGCGAGTCCGGCTCCGGCAAGTCCGTCACCGCCCAGGCCGTCATGGGCATCCTCGACATCCCGCCCGGGAAGATCAGCGGCGGCGAGATCCTCTTCCAGGGCCAGGACCTCCTCAAGCTGAAGGAGGAGGAACGGCGCAGGATCCGCGGCGCCAAGATGGCGATGATCTTCCAGGACGCGCTGTCCTCCCTCAACCCCGTCATCAGCGTCGGCGACCAGCTCGGCGAGATGTTCCAGGTCCACAAGGGGATGTCGCGCAAGGACTCCCGGGCCAAGGCCGTCGAGCTGATGGACCGGGTCCGCATCCCCGCCGCCAAGGAGCGCGTCGGCCAGTACCCCCACCAGTTCTCCGGCGGCATGCGCCAGCGCATCATGATCGCGATGGCGCTCGCCCTCGAACCCGAACTGATCATCGCCGACGAGCCGACCACCGCCCTCGACGTCACCGTCCAGGCCCAGGTCATGGACCTCCTCGCCGAGCTCCAGCGCGAGCTCAACATGGGCCTCATCCTCATCACCCACGACCTCGGCGTCGTCGCCGACGTCGCCGACAAGATCGCCGTCATGTACGCGGGGAAGATCGTCGAACAGGCGCCCGTGCACGAGATCTACAAGGCCCCCGCCCACCCCTACACCCGGGGCCTGCTCGACTCGATCCCGCGCCTGGACCAGAAGGGCCAGGAGCTCTACGCCATCAAGGGCCTCCCGCCCAACCTCCTCGCCATCCCGCCCGGCTGCTCCTTCAACCCGCGCTGCCCCATGGCCCAGGCCGTCTGCCGGACCGACGAACCCCCGCTGTACGACGTGACCGAGTCCCCGGTGCCGCGCGCCAGCGCCTGCCACTTCTGGAAGGAGTGCCTCCATGGCTGAGGCGATTCTCGAAGTACGGGACCTCCACAAGCACTACCCGCTGACCCAGGGCATCCTCTTCAAGAAGCAGGTCGGAGCCGTCAAGGCCGTCGACGGCGTCGACTTCGACCTCGCCGCCGGCGAGACCCTCGGCATCGTCGGCGAGTCCGGCTGCGGCAAGTCGACGGTCGCGAAGATGCTGGTCAACCTGGAACGGCCCACCTCCGGGACCATCCGCTACAAGGGCGACGACCTCACCAAGCTGTCCCCCCGGGCGCTGAAGGCCGTCCGCCGCAACATCCAGATGGTCTTCCAGGACCCGTACACCTCGCTCAACCCGCGCATGACGGTCGGCGACATCATCGGCGAGCCGTACGAGATCCACCCCGAGGTCGCGCCCAAGGGCGACCGGCGCCGCAAGGTCCAGGACCTCCTGGACGTCGTCGGCCTCAACCCCGAGTACATCAACCGCTATCCGCACCAGTTCTCCGGCGGCCAGCGCCAGCGCATCGGCATCGCCCGCGGCCTCGCCCTCCAGCCCGAGATCATCGTCGCGGACGAGCCGGTCTCCGCGCTCGACGTCTCCGTCCAGGCGCAGGTGATCAACCTCCTCGACAGCCTCCAGTCCGAGTTCTCCCTGTCGTACGTCTTCATCGCCCACGACCTCTCGATCGTCCGGCACATCTCCGACCGCGTCGGCGTCATGTACCTCGGCCGGATCGTCGAGATCGGCACCGACGCCGAGATCTACGACCACCCCACCCACCCCTACACCCAGGCGCTGCTCTCCGCGGTCCCCGTCCCCGACCCGGAGGCGCGCGAGCACCGCGAGCGGATCCTCCTCGCCGGCGACGTGCCGTCCCCGGCGAACATCCCCTCCGGCTGCCGCTTCCGCACCCGCTGCTGGAAGGCCCAGGAGCGCTGCGCCCTCGAAGTCCCGCTGCTCGCCGTCCCGGCCGTCTTCCGCCTCACGGACAGCCCCGCGAAGCACGACTCGGCCTGTCACTTCGCGGAGGAGAAGCAGGTGGTGCCGCCGGAGGAGCCGCAGGAGCTCCAGAAGCCGCAGGAGCTCCAGAAGCCACAGGAGTTCCAGGAGCCCCAAGAACCGCAGGGGCCCCAAGAACCCCAAGAACCCCAGGGGCCCCAGGGGCCGGAAAGGCCGTAACGCGCGGGCAACTCGGCGGAATTGGATCCGATATACGGACATTGGACATTGGACACCGTACGGCCGTGCGGGTGCCGTGAGCCGGCCGGGAGCGTGCCATGTCGCCCCCGGCCGGCTGCCACACGCCGTTCATGCGGAACGGCTTGTTTCGCCGCCCCGCGACCGTGAGTATCGGGGCCGTGACTGTGACACGGCCTGCACGTCTCACCGGCGCCGCGCTCTGCGCCGCGCTCGCCCTCATCGCCGCCGTGTGGATCCTCCAGGACCTCGCCGCGCTCGGCTCGCCCGTCGACCTCGCGTGGTACTGGGCCGGGGACCACCACTTCCTGATCCGGGGACGGTCCACCACCTCCCTGATCGACCCCGTCCTCCTCGCCGCCTACGCCGCCACCGTCGTCGCGGCCCTCCGCTCACGGCACGCGGCCTCCGCGCTCGCCGCCGCCGGCACGGTCACCCTCGCCCTGCGCCGAGGGCCAGTTCGAGGAGGGCGGTGACGAGGGCACCGCTCCCGGGCGCCCAGAGCCCGGGGAGGCGCAGGGCGAGGGTGACCGTGCCGGCGGCGGCGAGCGCGGAGGCCGCGTGCCGTGAGCGGAGGGCCGCGACGACGGTGGCGGCGTAGGCGGCGAGGAGGACGGGGTCGATCAGGGAGGTGGTGGACCGTCCCCGGATCAGGAAGTGGTGGTCCCCGGCCCAGTACCACGCGAGGTCGACGGGCGAGCCGAGCGCGGCGAGG
>NZ_MWIG01000606.1:0-7734 GCF_002156145.1 Streptomyces sp. NRRL B-24572
CGGCTGTGGACCGACCCGGAGGTACGCCGCCACCTCGGCGGCCCCGTGATCGACTCGGTCATCCGGATCCGGCAGCGGCGGATCGTCGGGGCGGCCGGTTTCCACGCGGCGGTCCGGGCCGAGGACGGTGTCCTGCTCGGGCTCGTCACGGTGGAGGCCGCCGGGCGGGGCGGGGAGACGGAGGTCTCGTACCAGTTCCTGCCCGAGCACTGGGGGCGGGGGTACGCGCGCGAGGCGGTCGGCGCGGCCGTGGCGCGGGCGCTGGAGTCCGCGCCGAGCGTGGTCGCGGTCACCCAGGAGGCGAACCACCGCTCCCGTCGGCTCCTGGAGGCCGTCGGCCTGGAGCACGCCGAGTCCTTCGTGGAGTGGGACGCCCACCAGGTGCTGTACCGCCTGTGCCGGTGACGGTCCGACCTACTTCGGTCGTCCTCCCGCCGCCAGCGCCGCCACCGCCCGTTCCAGCCGTGCCGTCCGCGTCTTCGCCGTGCGGGCCTGCCAGAGGCTGAGGATCACCAGGTAGCGCTCGGTCCTGCCGAGCGCCCCGAAGGCCTCCGTCGCGCCCGGCTCCGCCGCCAGGGCCGCCGCCAGGTCGTCCGGCACGGTCGCGTCCTTCTGAGAGGGGTACGCGGCCTCCCACCGGCCGTCCGCCCGTGCCGCCCGCACCTCGGCGAGGCCCGGCTCCCGCATCCGTCCGGCGGCGGTCAGTGCCTCGACCTGCCGCACGTTGACCTGGGACCAGAGGCTGCGGGGCCGGCGCGGGGTGATCTTCTGGAGGTAGCTCCGCTCGTCGCGCGCCCTGCGCTTGCCGGTGATCCAGCCGTAGGCGAGCGTGCCGTCGAGGATCTCCTCCGCGCTCGGCGAGGGTACGTCCGAGCCCTTCCTGCCCAGCAGCAGCCAGATGCCCGGGGTGTCCCCGTGGTGCTTTTCCAGCCAGGCCTCCAGCTCGCCCCCGCCGCCGAACGCCATGACCGCGAGCCCCTCGACCGTCTCCACCGGGCACCTCTTCCCCGCCGTCGGACTTCCTCGGTGACCAAGATATTGACAGGGGCCGGAAGGCGGCCGTAACTTGCGTGCAACGTCGCACTAACGCGCGTTACTAAAGCGCGTAACCTAGAGATGCGGCAAAGACAGGGGGAACGACATGGCGGCCGGCAGTCCTCGTAGCGTCACCATGAGTGATGTCGCCCGGCGGGCGGGGGTCTCGCGCACGGCCGTCTCCTTCGTCCTGAACGACCGCCCCGGCGCGGCCATCCCGGACGAGACCAGGCGGCGCATCCTGGCCGCGATCGACGAGCTCGGCTACCGCCCCAACGCGGGCGCCCGCGCCCTCGCCGCCCAGCGCAGCGAGTGGTACGGACTGATCACCGAGATCGTCACCGCGCCCTTCGCCGTCGACGTCATCAAGGGCGCCCAGGACCGCGCCTGGCTCGACCGCAAGTTCCTGCTGATCGCCGCGAGCGAGGGCGACCGGGCCCAGGAGGCCGCCGCCCTCGACAAGCTCCTCGAACAGCGGGTCGAGGGACTGCTCTACGCCACGACCTGGCACCGCGCGGTCACCCTCCCCAAGGCGGCCCGCGAGGTCCCCACGGTCCTCGTCAACTGCTACGACGCCGAGGGCGAACTGCCCTCCGTCGTCCCCGACGAGGTCGGCGGCGGCCACCGTGCCGCCCGCCGGCTCGTCGAGGCCGGTCACGAGCGCATCGGGTTCATCAACCTCGACCCGGACATCCCCGCCGCCCTCGGCCGCCGCGAGGGCTACGAGCGGGCGCTGCGCGAGGCCGGTCTGCCCCTGGACCCGTCGCTGGTCGTCTCCGGCCACGCGACCGCCGACGGCGGCTACACCGCCGCCTGCGAACTGCTCGACCGCGCCGACCGGCCGACCGCGCTCTTCTGCGGCAACGACCGGATGGCGATGGGCGCGTACGACGCCATCAAGGAACGCGGGCTGCGGATCCCGGACGACGTGGCCGTGGTGGGCTACGACAACCAGGAACTCATCGCCGCCTACCTGCGGCCCAAACTGACCACGCTCGCCCTGCCGTTCGAGGCCATGGGCGCCAAGGGCGTGGACATGCTCGCCGCTCTCGCAGCGGGGCAGCCGCTCGACACCCCTCGGGTGATGGTCGACTGCCCGCTGCTCGAACGCTCGTCGGTCTGACCGCGAATCAGATCCGCCGAGTTCTTCCGTCCCGTCTTCGTCCGGTGTGTTGAAGAGAGGAAAGAGCCACCATTATGACACCCTCCCCTGCCCGCGGCCGAGCGCCGCGGGGGCTCCGCCCCGCCCTCGTGGCGGGCGCCGCGGCGACCGCCCTGCTCCTGACCGGCTGCTCCGGCGGCGCGGGAGCAGCCGGCGCCGGAGACACCTCCGGCAACCAGCTCCTCACCATCCCCCGCGAGGACATGGGCACCTTCACGCGGAACTTCAACCCCTTCTCCCCGAAGGCCGCGCCCATGACCAAGGAGGCGGTCTACGAACCGCTGATGGTCCACAACCCGGCCGACGGCGAGGACACCCCCTGGCTCGCCACCGCGTGGACCCAGGCGCCCGACGGGAAGTCCGTCACCTTCACCCTCCGCGAGGGCGTGAAGTGGTCCGACGGCCGGCCCTTCGCCGCCGAGGACGTCGTCTACACCTTCGAGCTCCAGAAGAAGCTGCTCGGCGGCTTCGAGTACCTCCGCGAGGTCACCGCCGACAGCCCGCAGAAGGTCACCTTCCACTTCACCAAGCCCTTCTCGCCCTCGCTCTACGAGATCGGCGGGCACTACATCGTCCCGAAGCACATCTGGTCGAAGATCGCCGACCCGGCCAAGGACACCAACGCCACCCCCGTCGGCACCGGCCCGTACACCCGGGTCGAGCACTTCCAGAGCCAGTCCTACGAGCTGCGGAAGAACCCCTCGTACTGGCAGCCCGCGAAGCAGCGGATCGCCGGCATACGCCTGCTCGCCTTCTCCGGCAACGACAGCGCCAACCTCGCCTTCACCAACGGCGAGGTCGACTGGACCCAGGCCTTCATCCCCGACATCCAGAAGTCCTTCGTCGCGAAGAACCCGAAGACCAACCACTACTGGTTCCCCACCACCGGCGCGATGATCAACTGGCAGCTGAACACGGCCAAGGCGCCCTTCGACGACCCCGCCCTGCGCAAGGCGCTCAGCCGGGCCGTCGACCGCGCCAAGATCGCCAAGGTCGCCATGAACGGCTACAGCGTCCCCGCCGACTGCACCGGCCTGTCGAACGCCTACGACACCTGGCGCGACGAGACCGTCGTTGCCTCCTGCGACTGGACCAGGCACGACAGCAAGGCCGCAGCCCAGGCCCTCGACGCCGCCGGGTACAAGCTCGGCGCCGGCGGCAGGCGCACCCAGAAGAACGGCAAGCCGCTCACCCTCGACATCTCCGTCGGCTCCGCCTCCTCCGACTGGATCTCGGTCGCCAACATCATCAAGCAGAACCTCGCCGAGGTCGGCGTCACCGCCACCGTGAAGTCCCCGGACTGGTCCGCCGTCGTCTCCTCGTACGAGACGGGCACCTTCGACAGCGGCATCGTGTGGAGCAACAACGGCGCCACACCGTACGAGTTCTACCGCGGCGCCATGGCCACCACCCAGGTCAAGCCCGTCGGCGAGAAGGCCACCGAGAACTACCACCGCTTCGGCGACCCGAAGGCCGACAAGCTCATCGACGCCTTCGCCGCCACCACCGACCCGAAGACCCAGCAGGCCAGGGCGAGCGAGCTGCAGAAGCTGTTCGCCGCCGACGCCCCCGTCGTCCCGCTCTTCCCCGGACCCGAGTGGGGCGCGTACACCGACGCCCGCTTCACCGGCTGGCCGACGAAGGACGACCCGTACGCGACCCTCTCCAACCGGTCCGTGACCACCGTCCTCGTGCTCACCTCCCTCCAGCCCGTCAAGGGCTAGTTCCGCCCCGGGCCCCGGCGCGCGCCGCCGGGGCCCGTACCCCGAAACACCCGACAGGGAGAAGAGCAGTGCGTCTCGTCCTGCGCAACCTGGGGTTCTACCTGATCGCCTTCTGGGCCTCCGTCACCCTCAATTTCCTGCTGCCGCGCTTCATGCCCGGAGACCCCGTCTCCCGGATGTTCGCCCAGGCCCAGGGGACGATGCAGCCCGATCAGATCGCCCAGTTGCAGAAACTCTTCGGTCTCGACGACCGCCCGCTGTGGCGCCAGTACGTCGACTACCTCCACAGCGTCGCCACCGGCGACCTCGGCATCTCCATCTCGCGCTTCCCGACCCCGGTCTCCGAGGTCATCGGTTCCCAGATCGGCTGGACGCTGCTCCTCGGCCTCACCGCCCTGCTCGTCGCCGCCCTCGTCGGCAACCTCCTCGGCGTCCTCGCCGCCTGGCGCCGGGGCGGGATCCTCGACTCCGCGCTGCCGCCGCTGCTGATCTTCGTCGGCTCGTTCCCGTACTTCTGGCTGGCGATGGGCGCGCTGTACCTCTTCGGCGTCACCCTCGGCTGGTTCCCGCTCCGGCACGCGTACGACGTCGGGCTCGAACCCGCCTTCGACGCCGCGTTCCTCGGGAACGTCGCCACCCATCTGGTGCTTCCGGCCCTCACCATCGTGCTCGTCTCGATCGGCGGCTGGATGCTCGGCATGCGCAACACCATGATCGCCACCGCCGCCGAGGACTACATCACCATGGCCGAGGCGAAGGGACTGAGCCCCGCCCGGATCATGTTCCGGTACGCCGCCCGCAACGCCCTGCTGCCGTCCGTCACCAACTTCGGCATGGCCCTCGGCTTCATGGTCGGCGGCGCCCTCCTCACCGAGGTCGTCTTCGCCTACCCCGGCATCGGCTACCAGCTCCTCGCCTCCGTCCAGGCCCTCGACTACCCGCTGATGCAGGGCATCTTCCTCACCATCACGGCGGCCGTCCTGCTCGCCAACTTCGTCGTCGACCTCATCCACGTACGCCTCGACCCGCGCGTCCGCGTCCGCTGAGGAGGGAACCCCGACATGCCCGTCCCCGACCTGCCCGTCGCCGACACGCCCGTCGCAGGCACTCCCGTCGCCGACACGCCCGTCCTCGACACCCCGGACACCGCCACCGCCGTGCCCCACGACCCGCCGCCCCGCCCGCCGGGCACCGCGCGCCCCGCCCACCAGGGCCTCGCGCGCCGGCTGCTCGCCGACCGCAAGGCCCGCGCCGGACTCCTCCTGCTCGCCGTCTTCGCGCTGCTCGGCACACTCGCCCCGGTCCTCGCGCCCGGCGACCCGTCCCTCATCACCGACCTCGGCTCCACCCCGCCGTCCGCCGGCCACTGGCTCGGCACCACCGCCAAGGGCCAGGACGTCCTCGCCCTCACCCTGTGGGGCACCCGCAGCTCGATGCTCGTCGGCTTCACCGTCGGCATCGCCGCCACCCTCGTCGCGCTGCTCGTCGGGCTCGCCTCCGCCTACCTCGGCAAGCTCGTCGACGACCTGCTGACCCTCGTCACCAACGTCTTCCTGCTGCTGCCGGGCCTGCCGCTGCTCGTCATCCTCGCCGCCTTCCTGCCGCCCGGCACCACCACCGTCGTCCTCGTCCTCACCGTCACCGGCTGGGCCGGCTCGGCCCGTGTACTGCGCGCCCAGGCCACCTCCATCCGGGGCAAGGACTTCGTCGCCGCCGCCGTCGTCACCGGCGAGCGACCGCTGCGGATCATGTTCCGGGAGATCCTCCCCAACATGGCGTCCGTGGTCATGACCACTCTGCTCGGCTGCGTCATCTTCGGCATCGGCGCCCAGGCGGGACTGGAGTTCCTCGGCCTCGGCGACGCCTCCGTCGTCAGCTGGGGCACCAACCTCTACTGGGCGGGCAACGACGGCGCCCTGATGACCGGGGCCTGGTGGGCGTTCGTCCCCTCCGGCCTGTGCATCGCGCTCGTCGCCTTCGCGCTCGCCCTCGTCAACTACGCGGTCGACGAGATCACCAACCCGCGCCTGCGCGCCCGCCGGAAGGGGAAGAAGTGAACGTCCTCGACGTCCAGGGCCTGCGGGTCGAATACCGCGGCGACGGCCGCAGCGTCGTCGGCGCCGACGACGTGTCGTTCACCATCGGCGCCGGAGAGGTCTTCGGACTCGCCGGCGAGTCGGGCTGCGGCAAGTCGACCGTCGCCAACGCCGTCATGCGACTCCTCAAGCCGCCCGCCGAGATCACCGCCGGCTCGATCGCCTTCCGGGGCCGCGACGTCCTCGCCATGGACGCCCGCGAACTGCGCGCCTTCCGCTGGCGGGAGATCGCCATGGTCTTCCAGTCCGCGATGAACTCCCTCAACCCCGTCCTCACCATCGGCGAACAGATCGGCGACATCCTCACCACCCACGAGAAGCTGAAGAAGCGGGCCGCCCGCGACCGCTCCGCCGCACTCCTCGACCTCGTCGGGATCTCGCCCGACCGGCTGAAGGCCTACCCGCACCAGCTCTCCGGCGGCATGCGCCAGCGCGTCGTCATCGCCATGGCCGTCGCCCTCAAGCCGGCCCTGCTCATCATGGACGAGCCGACCACCGCGCTCGACGTCGTCGTCCAGCAGGAGATCATGGCCCAGATCCGCGAACTCCAGCAGGCGCTCGGCTTCTCCGTCCTCTTCATCACCCACGACATGTCCCTGATGGTCGAGCTGTCGGACCGCATGGGCGTCATGTACGGCGGCCGGCTCGTCGAACTCGCGGACGCCAAGGAGCTGTTCGCGCGGCCCCTCCACCCGTACACCGAAGCCCTGATGAACGCCTTCCCGCCGCTCACCGGACCGCGCAGGGAACTCACCGGCCTCTTCGACGCCCCGCGCACCGCCGACAGCTGCGGCTTCCACGTCCGCTGCCCCGAGGACCGCGCCGACTGCTCCACGAACATCCCGGACCTGCGCCAGGTGGCCCCCGGTCGCTGGGCCGCCCTCACCGGAGGCACCGCCGCATGACCCTCCTCCAGATCCGCGGGCTCACCAAGGACTTCCCGGTCGGCACCGTCTTCTCCCGCCGCCGCGTCCGCGCCGTGAACGGCGTCGACCTCGACCTCGCCCCCGGCCGCGTCACCGCCCTCGTCGGCGAGTCCGGCAGCGGCAAGTCCACCCTCGCCCGCTGTCTCGCCCGCCTCGAACGGCCCACCTCCGGGCAGATCCTCCTCGACGGCGAGGACGTGCTCCGCACCGAGCGCCGCCGCGCCTCCCGTGCGTACCGGGGCAAGGTCCAGATGGTGTTCCAGGACCCCTTCGGCTCCCTCAACCCCGTCCACCGCATCGAGCACTTCCTCACCCGCGCCCTCGTCCTCCACGGCCACCCGGCCGACAGGGGACGGCTCACCGCCCTCATGCAGGAGGTCGGCCTGACGGCCGACATGCTCGACTCCCATCCGCACGAACTCTCCGGCGGACAGCGCCAGCGCGTCGCCGTCGCCCGCGCCCTGGCCGTCGGACCGGACGTCCTCCTCGCCGACGAACCGACCTCCATGCTCGACGTGTCCGTCCGGGTCGGCGTCCTCAACCTGATGCGCCGGCTCCGCGACGAACGCGGTCTGTCCATGCTGTACATCACCCACGACCTGGGCTCGGCCCGCTACCTCGCCGACACCACCGCCGTCATGTTCGCGGGCGAACTCGTCGAGGGCGGCGACGCGCTCGCCGTCATGGACGCCCCCGCCCACCCGTACACCCGGCTGCTGCTCTCCGCCGTGCCCGACCCCGCCCGGCGCACCGGCTATGACAAGGCCGAGCGCGCCGGGCGGGGTCGGGCA
>NZ_MWIG01000607.1:0-2760 GCF_002156145.1 Streptomyces sp. NRRL B-24572
CCCCGTCCCCCGTGCCTCCCTTGTCCAGCGACACGCCCACTCGACCCTGCCCCTCCCTGACGACGTCTCGGCGCCACACAGGGTATGACCTGCGCGTTCACCGAGATCGCCCAGGGTGGGCCGGGGTCAGTCGAGGCAGAACTCGTTGCCCTCGGGGTCGGTCATCACGATGTGGCCGCCGCTCATCGGCGGGGCGGGCTCGAAGCGGCGCACCCGCTTCGCCCCGAGCCCGACGAGCCGGTCGCACTCGGCCTCGAGGGCCGCCATCCGCTCGTCCCCCTGAAGCCCGGGAGCGGCACGGACGTCGAGGTGGACGCGGTTCTTGGCGACCTTGTCCTCGGGCACCTGCTGGAAGAACACGCGGGGACCCTCGCCGTCCGGGTCCTCGATGGCCGACCGCGTGTTGCGCTGCTCCTCCGGTACGCCGATCCGCGCGAGGAACTCGTCCCAGGCGGCCAGCGGATCGGCGCCCTCGGGCAGCTCCACTCCGGGCGGCCCGGGGTGGACGTATCCCAACGCGTCGCGCCAGAAGGACGAAAGGGCCCGGGGGTCGTGGGCGTCGAAGGTGACCTGGAAATGACGGCTCATTCGTACGTCTCCGTTCGTAGCGGGTTCGCGAAGCGACCGTACCGAAGGCCACTGACAACGGTCCGGCGGAACACCGGCCCGAGCCCGGGGGAACACCGGCCCGAGCCCGGCGGAACACCCGGCCCGAGCGCCGCGTCCGAATTGCGCCAGCGGTACGGTGCCGCCCCGCGCGACCCTGACGGCATGAACACGTACTTCGCCCGGCCCATCGCCCCCTCCGCCCTCGCCAGGCTCCGCGTCACCGACGACGCCGGCCGCGCCTGCGTGCCGTACACCGACACCGACGGCGGCCACCCCCTCCGCTGCTGTCTGCGGCCCTCCGCCTCCGGCGAGCGGATCGCCCTCGTCTCGTACGCGCCGCTCCGCCGCTGGGCCGCCGAGACGGGTGCCGCGCCGGGCGCGTACGACGAGCAGGGCCCCGTCTTCGTCCACGCCGAGGACTGCGGCGGGCCCGCGCCCTCGGAGGAGTACCCCTTCTCCCGTACCGGCGCGCTCCGTACCCTCCGTCGCTACGACACGGCCGGCCGGATCGTCGGGGGCCGGCTCCTGGAGCTCCCCGAGATCCCCGCCGAGGGCTTCGACAAGGCGCTCGCCGAGGCCTTCGCCGACCCGGCCGTCGCCCTCGTGCACGTCCGGGCCGTCGAGTACGGCTGCTTCCACTTCGAGGTCCGGCGCCCCTGAGGACTACTTTCCGGCGGTGTCGCACAGCGCACGGTCGACGAGGGCACTGGCGGCCTTCTGCTGCCGGATCGTCTTGTCCAGGTCGTTGAAGCTGGTGGTCAGGGAGACGGTGACGGTGCGGCGGCCGTCACCGGTGGCGCCGTCGAGGGTGATGTAGCCGGCCTCGCCCCCTTCGTGGCTCCAGTAGCTGCCGCCGCAGCTCAGGGGGCGCTCGACCAGGCCGAGGCCGTAGCGTCCGCCGGGCCAGAACACCTCGAACTCCTTGGGGACCGGGACGGTGTGCCTCATCTCGGCCAGGCGCGCCTCCGACAGCAGCTCGCCGCCGAGCAGTCCCCGGAAGAAGCGGTTGACGTCCGCCGTGGTGGAGACGTATCCGCCGAGGTCGGGGACGAGCTGCTCGGTGACGTCGATCCGTTCGCCCGAGGTGAAGACCTGGTAGCCGTCGGCGTGCGGGCGGCGGAGGGTGGGCGTGTCGCCCGACAGGTACGTGTGGTGCATGCCGAGCGGTTTCAGGATCCGGGCCTCGACCGCCTCCTGCCAGGGGCGGCCGGTGACCTTGTCGACGATCATGCCGAGGACGACGTAGCCGGTGTTGGAGTAGCCCCAGCCGGTGCCGGGCTCGAAGTCCGGGTGGTGCTTCATCGCCCGGGCGACGATCTGTTCGGGGGTGTAGGTGTCGTAGCGGTGCCGGTAGTACTGCTGCGGGGTGTCGAAGCCGGGAAGGTCGTCGTGGAGGCCGCTGGTGTTCTGCAGCAGCTGACGGACGGTCACCTTCCGTCCGTCGTTGCCGTTCCCGTCGATCAGACCGGGCAGCCTGCGGTCCACCGTGTCGTCCAGGGACAGCCTGCCCTCGTCGACCAGCCGCAGGATCACCGTGGCCATGAGCGCCTTGCCGGTGCTGGCGATCCGGAAGTGGCCGTCGCGGGGTACGGGGCGGTTCGTGCCGACCGCGGCGACGCCCGCGGTGGCGACCAGATCCCGGCCGGAGGCGGTGGTCACCCGCGCCTGGACGCCGGTGATCCCAAGGGCCCGGAGGGCATCGGTGTCCCGGCGCAGGTCGTCCTGCCGGTAGCCGGAGGCGGACGGCGCGGACGCGCCGTTCGAGGACTGGACGGTCGTGGCCACGCCCACGGTGCCGAGTGCGGCCGTCGCCGCGACGGCCAGCCACTTCCGGCGGATCCGGCGATGACGGGGCCGAGACGGGTGACGCTGCGGCGCGGAGGCCGGGGTGGTGGATTTCATGCGTTCCACGCTAGGAAGGCGTCGAGTCACACGTCGCTACCGCGGACGGCCGGTTGCGACCTACAGGTGGCTGTAATGCCGCCCGGGCCGCCCGGCACGTACCGTGGCGCTTCCGAGGGCCGTCTCCGGTCCCGTACGACGAGCGAAGGCGGACCCGTGCACGGCGTGATCGGCGAGGCCCGCGCACGGTCGGTCGAGACCGGGCGCTGCGGGCGCTATCTGCTCGGCACCCTGCTGACCGCGGCGGTG
>NZ_MWIG01000608.1:0-5594 GCF_002156145.1 Streptomyces sp. NRRL B-24572
GACGTCCCCGCCGACGCCTACTGGGGCGTCCACACGCTGCGCGCCACCGAGAACTTCGCCATCACCGGTACGCCCATCTCGGTCTACCCCCTCCTGATCGACGCGCTCGCCGCCGTCAAGGAGGCCGCCGCCCGCGCCAACGAGGAGCTCGGCCTGCTCCCCGCAGACAAGGCCGCCGCCATCACCGGAGCCTGCCGGGAGATCCGTACGGGACGGCTCCACGACCAGTTCGTCGTGGACGTCGTCCAGGGCGGCGCCGGCACCTCCACCAACATGAACGCCAACGAGGTCGTCGCCAACCGGGCCCTGGAGCTCCTCGGCCACGCCAAGGGCGAGTACACCCACCTGCACCCCAACGAGGACGTCAACCTCGGCCAGTCCACCAACGACGTCTACCCGACCGCCATCCGCATCGCGGCGATCGGCGCGGGCCGCGAACTCCTGAAGGCCATGGCCGTCCTCCAGGACGCCTTCGCCGCCAAGGCCCTGGAGTTCCGCGAGGTCGTGAAGATGGGCCGCACCCAGCTCCAGGACGCGGTGCCCATGACGCTGGGCCAGGAGTTCTCCACGTACGCCGTGATGCTGGAGGAGGACCGCGGCCGGCTCGCCGAGGCGATCGAGCTCATCCACGAGATCAACCTCGGTGCCACCGCCATCGGCACCGGTCTCAACGCCGCCCCCGGCTACGCCGAGACCGCCCGCCGCCACCTCGCCGAACTGACCGGCCTGCCGCTCGTGACCTCCGTCAACCTCATCGAGGCCACCCAGGACTGCGGCGCCTTCGTCCAGCTCTCCGGCGTCCTCAAGCGGATCGCGGTCAAGCTCTCCAAGACCTGCAACGACCTGCGGCTGCTCTCCTCGGGGCCGCGCGCGGGCCTCGGCGAGATCAACCTGCCGCCGGTGCAGGCCGGTTCCAGCATCATGCCCGGCAAGGTCAACCCGGTGATCCCCGAGGTCGTCAACCAGGTCGCCTTCGAGGTGATCGGCAACGACATCACCATCACCATGGCGGCCGAGGCGGGACAGCTCCAGCTCAATGCCTTCGAGCCGGTCATCTTCCACGCCCTCTCGAAGAGCCTGCTCTCGCTGCGCGCCGCCTGTCTGACCCTCGCCGAGCGCTGTGTCACCGGCATCACCGCCAACACCGAGGCGCTCCGCGCGGCCGTGGAGAACTCCATCGGCCTCGCCACCGCCCTGAACCCGCACCTCGGCTACACCGCCGCCACGGCCATCGCCCAGGAGGCGCTCGCGACGGGCCGCGGAGTCGTCGAACTCACCGTGGAGAAGGGCCTGCTGCCCGCCCACCGCCTCGCCGAGCTCCTCACCCCCGAGCGCCTCACCGGCGCGCCGGGCCAGGCCGTCGGCTGACGCGCGAACAGGGGCGATCAAGGGGGCATGTCCGGCCATAAGTTACCGGGCAGTTTCTCGTGACTTCCTCGGCGGGCGGTCGTAGAACGTGTTGCCATTCACTCGCGAGTGAGGAAGATCCCATGAGTGAACACCCCTTGTCCGCCCAGGGAAGACCCCAGGTAAGTCGCCGCCGCTTTCTCACGGGAACAGGTTCTGTTCTCGGCGCCGCCGCCCTCGCCGGCACGATCACGACCCCCGCCCGTGCCGAGGTCCCCGGCCTGAACTGCACCCCCATCCCCGACGGCGCCCAGGTGCGCGCCCTCGTCGTCGGCACCGGCTACGGCGGCTCCGTCGCCGCCCTGCGGCTCGCCCGTGCCGGTGTCGACGTCCACATGATCGAGCTGGGCATGGCCTGGGACGCCCCGGGCCCCGACGGCAAGATCTTCGCCAACACCACCAGGCCGGACTACCGCTCCTTCTGGCTGCGCACCCGCACCAAGCAGCCCATCAGCCAGTTCCTCGGCTACCCGCTCGACAAGGACGTGCCGATGCACACCGGCATCCTCGACGCGGAGGACTTCGCCGGCATCACCGTCTACCAGGGGCGCGGTGTCGGCGGAGGTTCCCTCGTCAACGGCGGCATGGCGGTGACCCCGCTCCGTGAGCGCTTCCCGGCGATCCTCCCCACCGTCGACCCGGCCGAGATGTACGCCACCTACTACCCGCGCGCCAACGCGGGCCTGGGCGTCACCTCGGTGGACGTGAACTGGTGGGAGAGCCAGGACTGCTACCAGTACGCGCGCGTGGGCCGCAAGCACGCCGAGCGCTCCGGCTTCCCCTTCGTCTTCGTGCCCAACGTCTACGACTGGGACTACATGAAGCAGGAGGCCGCCGGGACCGTCCAGAAGTCCGCCCTGGACGCCGAGGTCATCTACGGCAACAACGCCGGCAAGAAGAGCCTCCAGAAGACCTACCTCGCCCAGGCCGCCGCCACCGGCCGGGTGAACGTCTCCCCGCTCCACCGGGTGACCTCCGTCAGCCCGGCCGCCGCCGGCGGCTACACCGTCGTCATCGACCAGATCGACACCACCGGCGCCGTCCTCGTCACCAAGACCGTCCGCGCCGACCGGGTCTTCTTCGCCGCCGGCAGCGTCGGCACCAGCAAGCTCCTCACCCGTCTCAAGGCGACCGGCGCCCTGCCCGCGCTCAACGGCGAGATCGGCAAGGGCTGGGGCGACAACGGCAACGTCATGTGCGGCCGCGCCAACCACATGTGGGACCCCACCGGCACGCTCCAGTCCTCCATGCCCACCGCGGGCATCGACAACTGGGACGCGGGCGGCGCCTTCGCGGAGGTCGCCCCGCTGCCCACCGGCATCGAGACCTACGCCTCCTTCTACCTCTCCATCACCCGCACCCCGCGCCGCGCCGAGTTCAGCTGGAACCCGGCCACGGGCAAGGTCGACCTGAGCTGGGACCGGGCCTGGAAGCAGACGTCCATCGACATGGCCAGGTCCATCTTCGACAAGATCAACAGCAAGGAGGGGACGATCTACCGGACCGACCTGTTCGGCGCCTACAAGATCTGGGGGGACCACCTCACCTACCACCCGCTCGGCGGCGCCGTCCTCGACCGGGCCACCGACAACCACGGACGCCTCCACGGCTACCAGGGCCTCTACGTCATCGACGGCTCCCTCATCCCCGGGAACACCAGCGTCAACCCCTTCGTCACCATCACCGCCCTCGCCGAGCGCAACATCGAGCGCATCATCGCCGAGGACTTCTGAGCGCCCCCACGCGAAAGACCCCGCGCGAAAGAGGGGCCGGCCGGAACCCCGGCCGGCCCCTCTTTCGCACCCTCAGTGCGTCGGCAGCACGCACACCTCGTCGAGCCCCAACACCCGGTTGAGCCGCCCGAACGCCAGCCACGAGCCCAGGCTCATCGTCAGCTCCACGATCTCCGCCTGGCTGTACCGCGCCGTCATCCGCCCCCAGAACTCCTCGTCGAGGCCGTGGTGGTCGAGCGCGTACCGCTCGGCGTACTCGGCCGCGAGCCGCGTCCGCTCGTCGAAGGCCTCCGAGACCTCCGTCTCCCGCCAGGCCGCGACGAGCTCGTCGAAGCCCTCCTCGACCTTCTCCCCGTCCCGGTCGGTACGCCAGTCCAGACAGAAGCCGCAGCCGTTGATCTGCGCGATCCGCAGCCGCGCCGCCTCGAACTCGCGCAGCCCCAGGGTCGTGTGCGCGTACACCGACAGCGAGAAGTTCGCCGCCGCCGTCCCGATCTCCGGGACCATGTCGCCCCACACGTACCCGATCGGCTCCTGGTCCTCGGGAATGTCGATGATCACCGTGGTCTCCTTCCCAGCTTCCCGACCGCCGGCCGCAACGGCACGTCCAGCGCGTCGTACAGTCCCGGCTCCGCCGCCACCAGCCAGTCGATCGCCCCGACGAGGCGTCCCACCGCCGTGGCGTTCCCGCCCGCCGACCGGTTCTCGCCCTCGTCGGTCGCCGCGACCGTCACCTCGATCCGGGGGCTCCCCTCGACGATCACCCGGTGCGCGCCCGCCCCGTCCGGCGGCACCGGCCAGTCCGGTGCGCACGAGGGATGGATCCGGGTGACGTGCTCGATCACGATGCGGGGTTCCCCGCCGACGATCCCCTGCACCTCGAAGCGGACCGCCCCCTGCGTGCCCGCCTCGAACACGCCCATCGTCCGCGTCTTCACCGTGGACTCCAGCGGGCGCCGCTCCAGCGTCTCGCGGATCTCGTCGAGTTCGGCCCCGAGCGCCCGGGCCATCAGCCGTATCTGCCCGCCCCAGACCATCGTCGGCACCGAGGGCCACAGCATGGGCGGCTCGTACTCCATCGGCTTGCCCATCCCCACCAGCTCGCGGACCGACTCCTCCTGCTCGTACGTCGAGTAGTCGAAGATCTCCTGACAGCGGATCACGTCCACCGTCGCGGCGAGCCCGCTCACCAGGAGCGGCAGCACGTCGTTCCCCCAGCCCGGGTCGACGCCCGACACGAAGAGGGAACCGCCCCCCTCGGCGACCGCCGCGAGCACCGGATCCCGGAACTCCGGCGGCGCGTTGCGCTGGTCGTACAGCGGATACAGGGCGGGCGTCACCACCACCGCGCCCGCCGCCACCGCCCGTGCCACATCGGCGAGCGCCCCGTCGGGCCGGGTGTCGCCGGAGGCCGCGTACACCACCGCCCCCGGCCGTCCGTCGAGCACCGCGCCGACGTCGTCGTCGGCCACCACCCCGAGATCGCGCCCGAGCCCCGCGAGCCGGCCCGCGTCCCGGCCCACCTTGGCCGGATCGGACACCAGCACGGCCGCGAGCTCCAGGCCCGGATGGGCGTCCACGGCGCGAATGGCCGCGCGCCCGACATTTCCGGTACCCCACACCACCGTCCGAATCATGCGCGGAGGGTAGCGCCGGGCCCCGAAGGTTCCCAGACCCGCGGCACGAAGTTCTGACGGCTCGTCAGGAATGCTGCTCGTCAGGCCAGCCGCAGCGCCACGAACGGAATCGCGTCCCCCGGCAGGACGTACCGCTCCACCTCCACGAAACCGCGCGCCAGCGCGAACCGCAGCCCCTCCTCGTTCGAGGCGAGCACCACCGTCTCCACGCCCTCGTCGCTCAGCGTCCGCGCGTGCGCGAGCCCCCGCTCGTACAGCGCGGTCCCGAACCCCCGCCCGCGGTACCCGGGCAGCGTCCGCGCGATCACGGTCGCCGCCGGGGTCTCCCCGTCCGGCGGACGCACCGTCGAACACCCCACCGCCACCTCCCCGAGGTACGCGACGTCCAGCCGGTTCCGGCCCGCGCGCTCCCGCACCTCCTCGGGGGACAGCACCGCCGTCGGGATGATCGTGTTGTGCACGGCCCGCCAGTCGGCGAGCTGCTCCTCGGTCCGCGCCCGTTCGATACGAAGATCACTCATTCCCGCAGGAAAGCGCGGCCGCCCCGGCCGGTCAACCCCTTTCCGGCCCACCGGGACGCATCCGTACGGGTGAGGGCGCGGTCGCGGAGGCAGCGCCGCCCGCCGAGCGGGTACGGATCGCTGCACTGCCCCCGGCCAGGAGGAAGCCGTCCCATGCCCGTCCGCAAGGGCGCCCCCGCGCTGCTGAGCGCCGGCACACTGTGCGCGGCCCTGTTGCTCACCGGCTGCGCGGGCCCCGCCCCGTCCGCACCCGTCCCGTCGTCCTCGCCCGCCGCGGGCGAGGACGACGGGACGGG
>NZ_MWIG01000609.1:0-1084 GCF_002156145.1 Streptomyces sp. NRRL B-24572
GCGCGGCGAGCATCTGGCCGCGTTCTTCGGGTGCCTCTACTACGCCGCCATGCGGCCCTCGGAGATCGCGGCTCTGCGCGCGGACGACTGCACCCTTCCGAAGACGGGGTGGGGTGAGCTCATCCTCGCGGGGAGTCGTCCCGAGGTCGGCTCGGGGTGGACCGACGACGGGAAGTCGTACGACCAGCGTGGGCTCAAGCGCCGGGCCCGAACTGCCACCCGATCCGTCCCCATCCCGCCCGTGCTCACTGCGATGCTCCGCGAGCACAAGGAGCGGTACGGAGTGGCGGACGATGGCCGGCTCTTCCGCGCCGCCGAGGGCGGACGCGTCCGTTCCACGGAGTACTGCGCTCTCTGGGACGCGGCCCGCCTCAAAGCTCTCTCGGCGAAGGAGGTGAAAACGCCGCTCGCGGACGTCCCGTACTCGCTCCGCCACGCGGGGGTGTCCCTGTGGATCAACTCCGGGGTGGACCCCGTGGAAGTCGCGCAGCGGGCGGGGCACAGCCTCACGGTGCTCTTCCGGTTCTACGCCAAGATCCTGAAGGGCCAGCAGTCCCGCGCGAACGCGCTCATCGAGAAGGGGCTCAACGGTGGCTGAGTCGCCGATCCTGGCCCACACATGGCCCATACGTACTGGTCAGGACCGGGATACGGGCGAGTCAGGGTGAGACAGGGTGAACGCAGAGGGCGGGCCCCGNNGAGGGTGACCGTGGTCGTCGCGGTCTTGCCGTCGCGCTCGTAGGTGATCTTCACCGAGTCGCCCGGCTTGTACGTCCAGATCTCGCTGATCAAGGTGCGGCCGCTGTCGATCGGGTGGTCGCCGAAGCCCGTGATCACGTCGCCGGCCTTCAGGCCCGCCTTCGCCGCCGGGCCGTCGGGCGTGACCGAGGGCGTGCCGCCGGAGCCCTGGCCCGCGATCGTCGCGCCCTGGCCCTTGTCGTTCATGTTCACGGTCGCGCCGATCACCGGGTACACCGGCTTGCCCGTCTTGATCAGCTGCTGCGCCACGTTCTTCGCCTGGTTGACCGGGATCGCGAAGCCGAGGCCGATCGAGCCCGCCTGGGACTGGCCGAAGCCGCCGCTG
>NZ_MWIG01000061.1:0-20750 GCF_002156145.1 Streptomyces sp. NRRL B-24572
GTTCTTCGGGTGCGCCCGAGGGTCTCGTCGGGTCGTGCGGTCGGTGACGTTCCGTACGGACGTGTTCGATTCGCCCGTTATGCTGGAGCGTCCCTTCGTCCGCCCCGAGCCCTTGGAGTACCGCGTCGTGCGCATCGATCTGCACACCCACTCCACGGCCTCCGACGGTACGGACTCCCCGGCCGAGCTCGTCAGGAACGCGGCCGCGGCCGGTCTCGACGTCGTCGCGCTCACGGACCACGACACCACCCGCGGGCACGCCGAGGCGCTTGCGGCCCTCCCCGAGGGGCTGACCCTCGTCACCGGCGCCGAGCTGTCCTGCAGGATGGACGGCATCGGGCTGCACATGCTCGCGTACCTCTTCGACCCGGCGGAGCCCGCGCTCCTCGCCGAGCGCGAACTCGTCCGCGACGACCGGGTGCCGCGCGCCCGCGGCATGGTCGGCAAGCTGCAGGAGCTCGGCGTCCCCGTCACCTGGGAGCAGGTCGCCCGGATCGCCGGCGACGGCTCCGTCGGCCGCCCGCACGTCGCCGAGGCGCTCGTCGAGCTCGGGGTCGTACCGGACGTGTCCGGCGCGTTCACGCCCGAGTGGCTCGCCGACGGCGGCCGGGCGTACGTCGAGAAGCACGAGCTGGACCCGGTCGACGCGATCCGCCTCGTCAAGGCGGCCGGCGGCGTCACCGTCTTCGCGCACCCGCTCGCCGTCAAGCGCGGCCAGGTGCTGCCGGAGGCCTCGGTGGCCCGGCTCGCCGAGGCCGGACTCGACGGCATCGAGGTCGACCACATGGACCACGACGAGGCGACGCGGGCCCGGCTGCGCGGACTCGCGAAGGAGCTCGGTCTGCTGACCACGGGCTCCAGCGACTACCACGGCAGCCGCAAGACCTGTCGCCTCGGCGAGTACACCACCGACCCCGAGATCTACGGCGAGATCACCCGCCGAGCCTCGGGCGCCTTCCCGGTGCCGGGCGCCGGCGGAGCGCGCTAGCCCCGTCAGGGCCTCTTTCCGCCGCTCCCCCGTGACGGCGGCCGGTCGTCGTGCCCGCCGCCTCCGGAGTGGTGCGCGCCCCTCTCCGACTCCGTCTCGCGCCGCCCGTACGGCTCCGTGCCGTGCGCGGCCGGCGTCCTCCCTGCCCTGCCACCGGAATCCTGCATTCCGCCCCCGTAGGGACACACCCCACCGTTCCACCTCTCCCGCAAGGCACCCCACCGTGTTCGACGTCGCCGTCTTCGGCTCGCTGTTCCTCACCCTCTTCGTGATCATGGATCCCCCCGGGATCACCCCGATCTTCCTCGCCCTCACCGCCGGCCGCCCGGCCAAGGTGCAGCGCCGGATGGCCTGGCAGGCCGTCGCCGTCGCCTTCGGCGTCATCACCGTCTTCGGCATCCTGGGCCAGCAGATCCTGGACTACCTGCACGTCTCCGTCCCCGCGCTGATGATCGCGGGCGGTCTCCTGCTGCTGCTCATCGCGCTCGACCTGCTCACCGGCAAGACCGACGAGCCCAAGCAGACCAAGGACGTCAACGTCGCCCTCGTCCCGCTCGGCATGCCGCTGCTCGCCGGTCCCGGTGCGATCGTCTCCGTCATCCTCGCCGTGCAGAACGCCGACAGCGTGGCCTCGCAGGTCTCCGTCTGGACCGCCATCGCCGCCATGCACGTCGTGCTCTGGCTGGCCATGCGGTACTCGCTGCTGATCATCCGCGTCATCAAGGACGGCGGCGTCGTCCTGGTGACCCGGCTCGCCGGCATGATGCTCTCCGCCATCGCGGTGCAGCAGATCATCAACGGCGTCACGCAGGTCGTCCACAACGCCTGAGGCCCTTCAGAACCCACTGCGCCCCCGTACGGATTCCGCTGCTGCGAAGTCCGTGCGGGGGCGCGGTGCGTGGTGTGGACCCGGCCTGTTACGAGGCCGAGGTCTCGGCGGGGCGGATCCAGATGCGCTGGCCGATCGCGGCGGCCTGCTGCACGATCCGATTGACGGAGGCGGCGTCCACGACGGTCCGGTCGACGGGCGTGCCGTCGATGTCGTCGAGTCGCAGGATTTCGAAGCGCACAGGCTTCTCCCTTCGTCTGAGTTGATCCTCCGTGCGGAGAACTGGGTTACATACGGGTCCAACGACGTGCATCCCGCAAACATTCCTTACGCTAAGGAAAATTTTCGGATGACTAACTACCAGCGGGTAGAGGGTGTGGCGGCCGGGTCCCGAGCGGCGGACAATGAGCCCCGTATGAACGACGCAGACACCACCGCCGCAGACACCACCGCCCAGGTGAACGAGACCGAGACCGACGCCCGCCTGCACGCCTTGGACGCCCTGGGCGCCCGCCTGGAGCGCACCAATGAGCTCCTGCAGCGGATGCTGGCCGAGGTGGCCAAGACCCCCTCCACCCACGCCATCTTCGTCGACGCAGGTTACGTTCATGCTGCGGCCGGGTTGCTGGTGGCGGGCACCGAGGACCGGCGCTCCTTCGACCTCGACGCCGAGGGCCTGATCGAGGCCTTCATCGACAAGGCGCGCACGATCTTCGCCGACAGCAGACTCCTTCGCGTCTATTGGTACGACGGGGCCCGCCGCCGGATCCACACCCCCGAGCAGCAGGCCATCGCCGAACTCCCCGACGTCAAGGTCCGCCTCGGCAACCTCAACGCCAACAACCAGCAGAAGGGCGTCGACTCCCTCATCCGCACGGACCTGGAGTCCCTCGCCCGCCACCGCGCCATCAGCGACGCCGCCCTCGTCGGCGGCGACGAGGACCTCGTCTCGGCCGTCGAGGCCGCCCAGGGCTACGGGGCCCGCGTCCACCTCTGGGGCATCGAGGCCGCCGAGGGACGCAACCAGGCCGAGGCGCTGCTCTGGGAGGTCGACAGCCAGCGCACCTTCGAACTCGACTTCTGCCGCCCGTACGTCACGCGCCGCCCCGTCACCACGTACGAGAACGAGGGAGAGCCGCCGCCCTCCCGCGAGGAGGTGCGTTTCGTCGGCGCCCAGATCGCCGCGACCTGGCTCGCCGAGCGCGGCCGGGACCGGCTCGCCGAACTCCTGCCGGGTGCGCCCTATCTGCCCGGGCCGGTCGACCAGGACCTGCTCGTCGAGGCGGAGCGCCTGCTCAGCCGTTCGCTGCGCGGCCACGCCGCGCTGCGGCGGGCGCTGCGCGACGGGTTCTGGCAGCACCTCAAGGCGCAGTACTGACCTTCGTGTCCGCCCGCTCCCAGAAGCCGGTGAGGCCGTCCGTCAGCTCCCGGGGGTGCGACACGTTCGGGGAGTGGCCGGCGCCCGCCACCACCGTGCGGTGCGCGCCGGTACGGGCGGCCGCCGCCGCCAGGTCCGCCGGCGCCCAGACCATCTCGTCCGACCCGTACGCGAAGTGCAGCGGCGTCCGCAGCGCGGCCAGCTCCTCCGTACCGTCCTGACGGTCGAGCAGCAGCCGTCCGGCGCCCGCGAGTTGGGCGATCCGGGTGCGCATCCAGCGCCGCTGCAGGAAGCCCGTGAGCTCCGGTGTGTCACCCGTGGCCGGCTCCTCGCCCCGGCTGTCCAGCCAGCACATCGCCTGCCACACCCGCTCCTTCGGCAGCACCGCGTTCGCGGCGCGCAGCACCCGCACCCGGATCCGCTGCGGCCGGGCGACCCGGCCGGGGCCCGAGGAGAGCAGGGTGAGCGAGCGGAAGGCGTCCGGCGCGAGGGCGGCCGCCGCGCGCGCCACCAGGCCCCCGAACGAGTGGCCGACCAGATGCACGGGGCCGTCCCCGAGGGCCGCGGCCTGCGCCACCGCGTCGAGCGCGAGCGCCTTGCGGCGGTAGGCGGCCCGGCCCCGGGGGCCCGGCGTCTCGTTCTGGCCGCGTCCGTCCACGGCCACCGCCCGGTATCCGGCCTCGCTCAGCGGCCCGAGCAGTTCGATGAAGTCCTCCTTGCTGCCGGTGTACCCCGGCAGCAGCAGCACCGTGCCCCGCCACTCGCCCGCGGGCTCCGCGTCGAGCACGGCGAAGCGCCCGCGCGCGGTCTCCAGCCGGTGGACACGGGCGCGGGGCGGCAGGACGAGGGAACGCGGCTTGCTCATATCTGGACTGTAACGGCGTGCCCGGGAGACGGCCGAGCGGCCCGGTCCCTGGGGAGGAACCGGGCCGCTCGGGCGCTGCGGGTGGCGGTCAGCTCTCGGGCTGCGCCGCCGCCTTCTTCGTGGTGCGGCGGCGAGGCGCGGCCTTCTTCGGCGCCTCCTCCGTCGCCGGCGCCTCGACCTCGGCGGCCGCGGCCTTCTTGGTCGTACGGCGGCGGGCCGGGGCCTTCGGCTCGGTCTTCGGCTCGGAGGCGTCGGGCGCCTCCGCCACGACCGCCTTCTTGGCGACCGTCTTCTTGGCCGCGCGGCGACGGGGAGCCTTGGGGGCCTCCTCGGCAGCCGGTGCCTCGACGGCAGCCGGTGCCTCGACGGTCTCGGCGACCGGCTCGGCCACGGCCTTCTTGGTCGTACGGCGGCGAGGCGCGGCCTTCTTCGGCGCCTCCTCCACGACCGGCTCGGCGACCGGGGCGGCGGCCGGAGCAGCCACGATGATGACCTCGCCGGTGGACTCGGCGGCCACCGGCGAACCGGCGGGCCGACGGGCCGCACGGCGGCGGCGCGGCGCGGGCTCCTCCGCGACCGGAGCGGCGACCGGCTCGGCGGCCGGGGCCTCGACCACCGGCGCCTCGGCGGTCACCGGCGAACCGGCGGGCCGACGGGCGGTACGGCGACGACGCGGCGCGGGGACCTCGGCGACCGGGGCCTCGGCGACGGGCTCGACCACCGGGGCGACGACGGGCTCGGCCGCCGGGGCGGCGGCCACGGCCTCGACGACGGTCTCGGCGACCGGCTCCGCCACGGCCTTCTTGACCGTGCGGCGGCGCGGAGCCTTCTTCGGCTCCTCCGCCTTGGGCTCCTCGACGACGACCGGAGCCGCCTCGACGACCGGCGCCTCGACGGTCCGCTGGGCCATCAGGGCCACCGCGGCGCTCTCGGGCGTCTGGAACGACACGGTCTCCTCGACCGGACGCACCACCCGGGCACGGCGGCGGCGCGGGGCCGGAGCCGGCTCCGGGGCCGCGGGGGCCCGGTCGACCGGAGCGGCGGCCGGCACGGCCTCGGGCCGTGCGGCGGCACGGGTGCGGCGACGGGGGGCCTTCGGCTCCTCGACGACCCGCGCCGCGACGACCGGCTCCTCGAAGACGGGCGCCTTCACGGCGCGCGCCCTGGTGGCGGCCGGGGCCGCGACGACCGGCGCCGGAGCGGCGGCCGGGGCTTCGAAGGCGGGCGTCTTCACGGCCTGCGCCGTGACGGTGGCCGGAGCCTCGGCGACCGGCGCCTTCGCGCGGGCCGGGGCCTCGGCGACCGGCGCCTTCGCGCGGGCCGGGGCCTCGGCGACCGGAGCCGTCGTGGTCGCCTGGGCCGCGATCGGCGCGCTCACGCGGGTGCGACGGCGACGGCGCGGGGTGCGCGGGCCGGACTCGGCGGGGGTCTCGTCCGCCGGGGTCTCGACGGCCGGGGCCGCCGCCGGGGCGTCACCGAGCTCGCTGCCGCCGCGGGTGCGGCGACGCTGGCGCGGGGTCCGCGTGCGGGCCGGGGGCTCCTCGGTCTTCTCCGCGGCCTTCGGGCCACGGCCGCGGCGGCCGCCGGGCTCGCCCAGGTCCTCCAGCTCCTCCGCGCCCAGACCCGCGCGGGTCCGCTCGGCGCGGGGCAGGATGCCCTTGGTGCCCGCCGGGATGTCCAGCTCCTCGTAGAGGTGCGGGGACGAGGAGTACGTCTCGACCGGCTCGTGGAAGTCGAGGCCGAGCGCCTTGTTGATGAGCTGCCAGCGCGGGATGTCGTCCCAGTCGACCAGCGTCACCGCCGTACCCTTCGCACCCGCGCGGCCGGTGCGGCCCACGCGGTGGAGGAAGGTCTTCTCGTCCTCCGGCGACTGGTAGTTGATGACGTGGGTGACGCCCTCGACGTCGATGCCGCGCGCGGCGACGTCGGTGCAGACGAGCACGTCGACCTTGCCGTTGCGGAAGGCGCGCAGAGCCTGCTCGCGGGCGCCCTGGCCGAGGTCGCCGTGGACGGCGCCGGAGGCGAAGCCGCGGCGCTCCAGCTGCTCGGCGATGTCGGCCGCCGTGCGCTTCGTACGGCAGAAGATCATCGCGAGCCCGCGGCCCTTGGCCTGCAGGATGCGGGAGACCATCTCCGGCTTGTCCATGTTGTGCGCGCGGTAGACGTGCTGCTTGATGTTGGCGACGGTCACGCCCTCACCGTCGGGCGAGGTGGCCCGGATGTGGGTGGGCTGCGACATGTAGCGGCGGGCCAGGCCGATGACCGCGCCCGGCATGGTGGCCGAGAACAGCATGGTCTGGCGCTTCGGCGGAAGCATGTTCATGATCTTCTCGACGTCGGGCAGGAAGCCCAGGTCGAGCATCTCGTCGGCCTCGTCGAGGACGAGGACCTTCACGTGCGAGAGGTCGAGCTTGCGCTGGCCGGCCAGGTCGAGGAGACGGCCCGGGGTGCCGACGACGACGTCGACGCCCTTCTGGAGCGCCTCGACCTGCGGCTCGTACGCCCGGCCGCCGTAGATGGCGAGCACGCGGACGTTGCGCACCTTGCCGGCGGTCAGGAGGTCGTTGGTGACCTGCTGGCACAGCTCGCGGGTGGGGACGACGACGAGCGCCTGCGGGGCGTCGGTCAGCTCCTCGGGCTTGGCCCGGCCGGCCTCGACGTCCGTCGGGACGGTGACGCGCTCCAGGATGGGGAGGCCGAAACCGAGGGTCTTGCCCGTGCCGGTCTTGGCCTGGCCGATGACGTCGGTGCCGGTGAGGGCGACCGGAAGGGTCATCTCCTGGATGGGGAAGGGGGTGACGATACCGACGGCCTCAAGTGCCTCGGCCGTCTCAGGGAGGATTCCGAGTTCTCGGAAAGTCGTAGTCAGGGTGCTGCCTCTTCTGTGAGACGCGGCGCGAGGCGAACGAAGGGGGTCTCACCGTGCCGGGATCTTCCGGGGGATCAGGGGAGATCGCCGCCGGGTGGCACGGGACCACTGCCGTCGCTCGAGCGTCGTACCGCTGAGGGTGACCCTTCCGCGGGTCCGCCGGAAGGGCTGTCGGGCCGGAGCCGATCGGGCCACCGACCGGGCATCCTCATTCATGAGTCGGCCCACCGAATACGTCCGAACGTGCGAAAGCATGTCCGCATACTCAGCAGGCGCCTTACCACTGTACCCCGGATTCGTGCATGTGTGTTGGGAGAAATCGCGATGAGGGCACGGTCACACTGACTGACCAGGGCCTTCCCGGGCCCCGCGAGCGGGCTATTGTGCGCTGCATGGAGACGCCTGACAACGCCACACCCACCGGGATCGCCGCCAAGGACTGGGCGGAGGCTTCCGCCGAGCCGCAGTACCGCGCCGCCGTGATCGACCTCCTCGGCGCCCTCGCCTACGGCGAGCTGGCGGCCTTCGAGCGGCTCGCCGAGGACGCCAAGCTGGCGCCGACCCTCGCGGACAAGGCTGAGCTGGCGAAGATGGCCTCGGCCGAGTTCGCCCACTTCGAGCGGCTGCGGGACCGCCTCGCGGCCGTCGACGCCGAGCCGACCTCGGCCATGGAGCCCTTCGCGAAGGCGCTCGACGACTTCCACCGCCAGACCGCGCCGTCGGACTGGCTGGAGGGCCTGGTCAAGGCGTACGTGGGCGACTCGATCGCCAGCGACTTCTACCGGGAGGTCGCGGCCCGGCTCGACTCCGACACGCGCGGACTCGTCCTCGCGGTGCTCGACGACACCGGCCACGGCAACTTCGCGGTGGAGAAGGTCCGCGCGGCGATCGAGGCCGACCCGCGCGTCGGCGGCCGGCTCGCGCTCTGGGCGCGCCGCCTGATGGGCGAGGCGCTCTCCCAGGCCCAGCGCGTGGTCGCCGAGCGCGACGCGCTGTCGACGATGCTCGTCGGCGGCGTGGCGGACGGCTTCGACCTCGCGGAGGTCGGCCGGATGTTCTCCCGGATCACCGAGGCGCACACCAAGCGCATGGCCGCGCTGGGTCTCGCGGCCTGAGGTCCTTCGGACGGGTGCGCCGGTCAGACCACGGCTGATCGGCGCAGTCGGCGCGAGGCCGGGCGGATCAGCAGCGAGAGCAGCACCGCCGCCACCGCCACGGCGCCGATCAGGGTGGCGAGGAAGTGGCCGGGGCCGAGCGCCCCGTGGGTGACGAGCGCACCGAACACCCCGCCGAGCGCTCCGGTGGCGAGGACTCTTCCCCGGGCGGGGAGGCGGTCGGCAAGACGCTGGACGGCGGCCCAGGCCAGGGCGAAACCGAGCAGCGCGGAACCGAGGGCTTCCAGGAACACGGCGGATCACCTCGCGAGGGGTGCGGGGCGGGTGGTGCGGTCAAGGGCGTCCTACCCCCGGCGTCCGGAACGCAATCCTCCCGTGCCCCCTGACGTGGCCATACGGGTCATACGGGCATACGAAAGGCCCGGTGGACCGCCGGCGGGGCCGTACGGGCCCATAGGAGGCCGGTGGTCCACCGGCGGGCCGTACGGGCTCATACGAAGGGCCCGGTGGACCACCGATGGGGCTTGTACGGCCTCATGCGAAAGGCCCGGTGGACCGAAGCGGTCCACCGGGCCTTTCCCGTCCGATCCCGGGCTCAGAGCGCGCCGAAACCCACGCGGCGCACGGCGGGCTCGCCGAGCTCCACGTACGCGATCTTCTCGGCCGGAACGAGGACCTTGCGGCCCTTCTCGTCAGAGAGGCTGAGCAGCTGCGCCTTGCCGGCCAGCGCGTCGGCCACCAGGCGCTCGACCTCCTCGGCGGACTGCCCGCTCTCCAGAACGATCTCCCGGGGTGCGTGCTGCACGCCGATCTTGACCTCCACGGCTATGTCCCTCCGAACGGTCGCCTTCGCGCGGACACCCGCGCCGTACGCTGCACACATTAGCCCGGAGAGGGGACCCGCACGGGTCAGCCGCCGCACGCCAGGAGCGAACAGCCTCCGGGAATGTTCAGTGGCCCTCGGCGCTGAGCTGGCCGTCCACCGGGTGCAGCGGGAAGCCCGCGATGCCGCGCCAGGCGAGCGAGGTGAGCAGTCCGACCGCCTTGTCGCGGGGGATGCCGGATCCGCTCGACAGCCAGTAGCGGGCGACGACCTGGGAGACCCCGCCGAGGCCCACGGCGAGCAGCATCGACTCGTCCTTCGACAGGCCGGTGTCCTCGGCGATGACGTCGGAGATGGCCTCGGCGCACTGCAGGCTGACCCGGTCCACGCGCTCGCGTACGGCCGGCTCGTTGGTCAGATCGGACTCGAAGACGAGGCGGAACGCGCCGCCCTCGTCCTCCACGTACGCGAAGTACGCGTCCATCGTCGCCGCGACCCGGAGCTTGTTGTCCGTGGTGGAGGCCAGCGCCCCGCGCACGGCCTGCAGGAGGGCCTCGCAGTGCTGGTCGAGCAGGGCGAGGTACAGCTCCAGCTTCCCCGGGAAGTGCTGGTACAGCACCGGCTTGCTGACGCCGGCCCGCTCGGCGATGTCGTCCATGGCGGCGGAGTGGTACCCCTGGGCGACGAAGACCTCCTGGGCCGCGCCGAGCAGCTGGTTCCGTCGGGCACGTCGCGGCAGGCGCGTGCCCCGAGGGCGTGCTGCCTCTGTCTGCTCGATGGCGCTCACGCGGCCTCCCAAAAATCGATCCATGCGCGCTGTCGCGCCGCGCCGCCATCGTACTTTTGGGTAACCCGGCTGTGTGCGGTGCGAACGCAGAATTTCACGGACCGGACGCCCTGGTCGACAGTCGATTCAAAATTAAACCGAACAAATCAGCGGGAGTCGTGTGCTCAGCGGTAGTCGTCCTCGTCGAGGGTGACCACCCGCGCCTGTTCGGACGCGTCGGCCTCGTTCGCCGAGTCGCGCTCGAGATGGGTGGGCTGCTCGTCCTCGCGCTGCTGGAGTTCGGTGTGCTGCTCGGCAGCGTCGGCCTCCGGGATTTCCTGGTCCAGCACGTCGACCTCTTCCTCGGTGAATGTGTCCGGCTCGCTCGGATCGGCAGTCATGCGGCTCCTCCCGGGACGCGGGTCGCGGTGCTCCCGATGGCCCTCTCTCCGAGCCTAGAAGCGAACGCGCCATGCCGCATACGCACCTGTGACGGCACCCACACACGTCGGCGCGTGATCGTCTCGTAATATTGCGGCCATGTCCTCGACCGAGCTGCCGGAAACACGGACCGCCGCCGCGCCCTCCGCGGCGCGGACCCGCGCCGTACGGGTCGCCGCCGGCGAGGAGCTCCGCTCCGTCGCGCTGCCCGGACTCACCCTCACGGTGCGCGCCCGGCCGGGGAACCGGCCCGGACTGCCGCCCGCGCTGTACGTCCACGGCCTCGGCGGCTCCTCGCAGAACTGGTCCGACCTGATGCCGCTGCTCGCGGACGTCGTCGACGGCGAGGCGGTCGACCTGCCCGGCTTCGGCGACTCCCCGCCGCCCGACGACGGCAACTACTCGGTCACCGGACACGCCCGCGCCGTCATCCGGCTCCTGGACGCCGCCGGACGCGGACCGGTCCACCTCCTCGGCAACTCGATGGGCGGCGCCGTCGCCACCCGCGTCGCCGCCGTCCGGCCCGACCTGGTCCGCACGCTCACCCTCGTCTCCCCGGCCCTCCCCGAGCTGCGCGCCCAGCGCACCGCCTGGCCCACCGCGCTGCTCGCGGTGCCGGGCGTCGCCTCGTTCTTCGCGAAGCTCACCAAGGAATGGACGGCCGAGCAGCGCGTCAAGGGCGTCCTCTCGCTCTGTTACGGGGACCCCGGCCAGGTCACCGAGGAGGGCTTCCGGCACGCCGTCGAGGAGATGGAACGGCGCCTGGAACTCCCGTACTTCTGGGACGCCATGGCCCGCTCCTCACGCGGCATCGTCGACGCGTACACCCTCGGCGGGCAGCACGGTCTCTGGCGGCAGGCCGAACGGGTCCTCGCCCCGACGCTCCTCGTCTACGGCGGGCGCGACCGGCTCGTCTCGTACCGGATGGCCCGCAAGGCGGCCGCCGCCTTCCGCGGCTCGCGCCTGCTGACCCTCCCCGAGGCGGGGCACGTGGCAATGATGGAGTGCCCGGAGACGGTCGCCCAGGCCGTCCGGGACCTGATCGCCGATGACGGCGGGAGCTGATCCGGGGCGTGGGACGACATAGTCGCAAGGGCTCCGCGCCCTCGGTGGCCGACACCGGGCAGCAGGCGGCGGCCGGGGCGGGGACGGTCCCGGCGGGACCACCGCCCGGGACGGGACGCCGCCGCAGGACCACGGGCGGCGCCGACCAGGAGACCACCTGGCCCCAGGGGTACGGGACCCCGGCGCAGGGCACGCCGGTGTACGGCACGCCGGCGCAGGGAACGCCGCAGTACGGAAACCCGGCACAGGCCGCTCCGCGACACGGCACTCCGGCACACGGCACGCCGGTGTACGGCACGCCGGCGCAGGGGACGCCGCAGTACGGGGCTCAGGCGCAGGGCGCCCCGCGGCAGGGGAACCCGGCTCAGGGCGCTCCGCGGCACGGCACTCCGGCACACGGCACGCCGCAGTACGGCACCCCCGCGCACGGCACCCCCCAGTACGGGACCCCGGCGACCGGCGCTCCGGTCCGTGGCGTCCCCCGGTCCGGTCCGCCGCGCCACGCGACTCCCGCCCATGGCACCCCCGCGTACGCCGGCGGAGCCTCCGACACCCCCGCGCACGGTGTGCCCGTCCACGGGGCGTCCGTGCGGGGTGGCCACCCGCAGGACGACGAGGTCTCCGGCCCGCGTCCCGCGCCGGTCGGGCCCCGGCGTGGTGCCCCCCGGACCGGCGCACCCGAACAGGACGGTCCCCAGGCGCCGTTCATCCCCGGGCCCCGTCGCGAGAGCGTCGGTGACGACGAGCCGGAGGCGGAGGCCCCGGCCGGCCGGGGCGGTCTCGGCCGCACCCTCACCGGCGTCGCGGCCGCCGCCGTCGCGACCGTCCTCGCCGTCGTCGTCGCCGGGCAGGTCACCGGCCGGGAGGAGGCCCCGCCCGTCCGTGCCGCCGAGGGGCCGGCCGAGCGGCCGACGGACGACACCTCGGCCTCCCGTTCCGACGACCGGGCCGTACCGGAGAAGCCGGTGCCCGCCGTCACCCCGCCGACGTACGAGCAGCTGATGACCCGGCAGTTCCCGATCGACCCGAAGCTGAAGGGCTCCGGGGAGTTCGAGGCCGTGCCGGGCCTGGCGAAGGCGCCCGGCAAGGGGCGGCTGATCCGCTACCGGGTCGACGTCGAGAAGGGGATCGGTCTCGACGGGAAGCTCTTCGCCGACGCCGTGCAGAAGACCCTCAACGACAAGCGCAGCTGGGCCGGCCGGGGCGAGATGGCCTTCGAGCGCGTTTCCAGCGGCGAGCCGGAGTTCGTGATCACGCTCGCCAGCCCGGGGACCACCGGCGAATGGTGCAAGAAGTCCGGGCTCGACACCACCGTCGACAACGTCTCCTGCGATTCGGCCTCCACCGAGCGCGTGATGATCAATGCCTTCCGCTGGGCGCAGGGGTCGGTGACCTTCGGTCCGAAGGCGATGTACGCCTATCGCCAGATGCTCATCAATCACGAGGTCGGACACCGGCTCGGCCACGGGCACGTGAGCTGCCGCACGCCGGGTGCGCTCGCCCCCGTGATGCAGCAGCAGACGAAGTCCCTGGACATCGACGGGATCAAGTGTCGCCCCAACCCCTGGGTGTACCCCACGAGTTGACGGGCCGTCCGGACCGCCGATGTCCGTATGTCGAGACGGATGTCTCGGGAATGCATGGATGCGCGTTGACATCGCTCACGCGTTCGTCCATATTTCTCGGCATGTCGCACCGTCACGCCGTTTCCGATAGCGCCGCCCTTGAGCTGGCGCTCTTCGGCGTGACCGGACACACGGTCGCCGACATTCTCTGTAGCTGACGCAGCCCGAGCGCTCGTCGGCCTTTCGTTTTTCTCGCCGCGCCCGGGTTCTTCATTCCCGCAGGCGCCGTCCCCCCTTTCGGGCCCTTTCCCCGTGCCTGCGGAATTTCCTTTCCTTTTCCCGCAGTTCACCCCGAGAGGTTTCCTTCCGATGCGTTCATCGTCCGTCATCTCGCGCCGCGTGGCAGCGGCCGCCGTCAGTGTCGTCCTGGCCTCGGGCGCCGCCGCCTGCGGTCCCGAGGACGCCGGCGCCAAGGGCGGTACCTCCGGCAAGACCGCGGACGCCCCGCAGAAGGGCGGCACGCTCACAGTCCTCAACAGCGAGGCCCAGACCGACTTCGACCCCGCCCGCCTCTACACCTCCGGCGGCGGCAACGTCCCCTCCCTCGTCTTCCGCACGCTCACCACCCGCAACCGCGAGGCGGGCGCCGCCGGCACCCGGGTCGTCCCCGACCTCGCCACCGACACCGGCCGCCCCAACAAGGACGCCACCGAGTGGACGTACACGCTGAAGGAGGGCCTGAAGTTCGAGGACGGCACGCCCATCACCAGCGCCGACATCAAGTACGGCATCGAGCGCTCCTTCGCGGCCGAGCTCTCCGGCGGCGCGCCCTACCTGCGCGACTGGCTCGTCGGCGGCGACACCTACCAGGGCCCCTACAAGGCTGCATCTGATGGAAAGAGGGGGAAGGGCCTCGCCTCGATCGTCACCCCCGACGCGCGGACCATCGTCTTCAAGCTGAAGAAGCCCGAGGGCGAGTTTCCGTTCCTCGCCACCCAGACCCAGTTCGCCCCCGTCCCCAAGGCCAAGGACGCCGGCGCCAAGTACGAGGAGCACCCGGTCTCCTCCGGCCCGTACAAGGTCGTCGAGAACGACAACGACGGCGAGCACCTCGTCCTGGAGCGCAACGAGCACTGGGACCCCAAGACCGACGAGGAGCGCAAGGCCTACCCGGACAAGATCGACGTCAAGTCCGGCCTCGACGCGGCCGTCATCAACCAGCGCCTCGCCACCTCCTCCGGCGCCGACGCCGCCGCCCTCACCACCGACACCAACCTCGGCCCCGCCGAGCTCGCCCAGATCGGCTCCGACAAGGAGCTCGCCGCCCGCGTCGGCACCGGCCACTTCGGCTTCACCAACTACATCGCCTTCAACACGAAGGTGAAGCCCTTCGACAACCCGAAGGTCCGCCAGGCCATCTCGTACGCGGTCAACCGCACCAGCGTCGTCAACGCCGCCGGCGGCTCCGCCCTCGCCGAGCCCGCCACCACCTTCCTGCCCGAGCAGAAGGCCTTCGGCTTCACGCCGTACGACCACTTCCCTGCCGGGAAGACCGGCGACCCGGAGAAGGCCAAGGCGCTGCTCAAGGAGGCCGGCTACCCGAACGGACTCACCGTCACCCTGCTGCACTCCACCGCCCAGAACCGCACGACGAGCCCCGAGATCGCCACCGCCGTCCAGGAGGCCCTCGGCAAGGCCGGCATCACCGTCAAGCTCGACGGGCAGGAGCCCAACTCCTTCAACGAGAAGCGCTGGAGCGTCAAGGACGCCCCCGGCTTCTTCCTCTCCCGCTGGGGTGCCGACTGGCCGGCCGGCGGCCCGTTCCTCGCGCCGATCTTCGACGGCCGCCAGATCGTCACCAACGGCTCCAACTACAACCACGCGCAGCTGAACGACCCGGCGGTCAACAAGGAGATCGACGAGATCAACAAGCTGACCGACCACGAGGCCGCCGCCGCCCGCTGGGGCGCCCTCGACAAGAAGATCGGCGAGCAGGCCCTCGACGTGCCCCTCTTCCACCCGGTCTACAAGCAGCTCGTCGGCAAGGACATCAAGAACGTCGTCATCAGCGACTGGACCGGTGTCCTCGACATCTCGCAGATCGCGGTCAAGTGACGACCCTGACCGATGCCCCGGCGCCCGTGGCGGGCCTCCCCGCCACGGGCGCCGCCCGGCAGGTGTGGCGACGGCTCCGCACCCGCCCGGTCGCCCTCGTCTCCGCCGCCGTCCTCCTCCTGCTCGTCCTCCTCGCCCTCGCCGCTCCGCTGCTCGCCGCCCTGGAGGGCCAGGACCCGCACACGTACCACGACGACCTCGTCGACTCGGCCCGCGGCGGCGTCCCGTACGGCGCCTTCGGCGGGGCGAGCGCCGAGCACTGGCTCGGCGTCGAACCCGGCACCGGCCGCGACCTGTTCGTCCGCCTCCTCTACGGCGCCCGGATCTCCCTCCTCGTCGCCGTCGGCGCCACCACCGTCCAGATCCTCATCGGCGTCCTCGTCGGCCTCGCCGCCGGACTCGGCAGCCGGTGGCTCGACGGGTTCCTCAGCCGCGTCACCGACGTGCTCGTCGCGCTCCCGATGCTGGTCCTCGCCCTCGCGCTGACCGCCGTCGTCCCGCGCGACTTCCCCCGGCCGCTGCTCCTGATCCTCGTCATCGGACTGCTCGGCTGGGCCTCCACCTCCCGGATCGTGCGCGCCCAGACGCTCACCCTCAGGAGCCTCGACTTCGTCGCCGCCTCCCGCCTCTCAGGCTCCGGCCGGTGGCGGACCGCCCGCCGGGAGCTGCTGCCCTCCCTCGCCGCACCCGTCATCACCTACGCGGCGATCTCCTTCCCCACCAACATCGTCGTCGAGGCCTCCCTCTCCTTCCTCGGCGTGGGCGTCACCCCGCCCACCCCGTCCTGGGGACAGATGCTGTCGACCGCCCAGACCTGGTTCCGGGCCGACCCCGCGTACGTCCTGCTGCCCGCCGGACTGCTCTTCGTCACCGTGCTCGCCTTCACCGTCCTCGGCGACGCCGTCCGCACGGCCCTCGACCCGCGCGAGGCGAGCCGGCTGAGGGTCGGCACCCGCAGGGAGTCCCGCAAGGGAACCCGCAAGGAGGCCTCCTGATGATCCGCTTCGTCCTCAAGCGGCTCGCGGGTGCCGTGCTCGTCCTGCTCGCGCTCTCGGTCCTCGTGTACGCCCTCTTCTACCTGGCGCCCGGCGACCCCGCCCGGCTGGCCTGCGGCGAGCGCTGCAACCCCCAGCAGATCGCCCAGGTACGCGAACAACTCGGCCTGAACGAGAGCGTGCCCGGCCAGTACCTGCACTTCCTCCAGGGCGTGTTCGCCGGCCGTGACTACTCCACCGGCACCTCCGTCACGCACTGCGACGCGCCCTGCCTCGGCCTCTCGTACCAGAACGACCAGCAGGTCACCCAGCTCGTCCTGGAACGGCTCCCCGCCACCGCGTCCCTCGCCCTCGGCGCCATGGTCGTCTGGCTCCTCGTCGGCGTCGGCACCGGACTCCTCTCGGCGCTCCGCCGCGGCGGGATCATCGAGCGCGTCCTGACCGTGCTCACCCTCGCCGGGACCGGCACGCCCGTCTTCATCCTCGGGCTGCTGCTCCTCATGGCCGTCTGCGCCTACCTCCAGTGGCTGCCCTTCCCCTCGTACGTGCCGTTCGGCGAGGACCCCGAGCAGTGGGCCTGGAACATGCTGCTGCCCTGGCTCGCCCTCGGCTTCTTCGAATCCGCCAAGTACGCGCGGCTCACCCGCAGTTCCACCCTGGAGACGCTCGCCGAGGACCACATCCGCACCTTCCGCGCGTACGGGGTGGGGGAGCGGTCCGTCGTCACCCGCCACGCGCTGCGCGGCGCCGTGCCGCCGGTCATCGCGATCAGCGCCGTCGACCTGGGCTCGATGTTCGGCGGGGCCGTGCTCACCGAGTCCCTCTTCGGCATCCCCGGGCTCGGCAAGACCCTTCTCGACGGGGTCCGCACGATCGACCTGCCCGTGGTGGTGGGCGTCGTCATGGTGATGGGTGCGGCCGTCGTCCTCGCCAACGTCCTCGCGGACCTGCTGTACGCGGCCGCCGACCGAAGGGTGGTCCTGACGTGACCCCGCTTGTCGAAGTCCGGGACCTCAGCGTCGAGTTCGAGCGGGAGGCCGGGGCCGTACGGGCCGTCGACGGGCTCTCCTTCACCCTCGGCGAGGGCCGCGCGCTCGCCCTCGTCGGCGAGTCCGGCAGCGGCAAGTCCACCGTCGCCGGCGCCCTCCTCGGCCTCCACCGGGGCACCGGCGCGCGGGTCGGCGGCACCGTGCGGGTCGACGGCATCGACGTCGGCACCGCCGGCCCCGCCGAACTGCGGCGGCTGCGCGGCGGGGTCGCCGCGATGGTCTTCCAGGACCCGTTGTCCGCCCTGGATCCGTACTACTCCGTCGGCGACCAGATCGCGGAGGTGTATCGGATCCATCATCCTGGATCCGAAATACGGCAGCCTGGGTCCAGGCTCCAGGAGTCTGGATCCGATATCCATCATCCTGGATCCGATATCCAGCAGCCTGGATCCAAGATCCATAAGCCTGGATCCTGGATCCACCGTCCTGGATCCAAGAAGGCCGCCCGCGCCCGTGCGATCGAGGTCCTCGACCGGGTCGGCATCCCCGACGCCGCCCGCCGCTCCCGGTCCCGCCCGCACGAGTTCAGCGGCGGCATGCGGCAGCGGGCCCTCCTCGCGATGGCCCTCGCCTGCGAGCCGAAGCTCATCGTCGCCGACGAACCCACCACCGCCCTCGACGTCACCGTGCAGGCCCAGATCCTCGACCTGCTGCACGAACTGCGGCGCGAGACCGGCACCGCGCTGCTCCTCGTCACCCACGACGTCGGCGTGGCCGCCGAGAGCGTCGACGAGGTGCTCGTCATGCGCGACGGGCGCGAGGTCGAGCGCGGCCCCGTCGCCGGGGTGCTCGGCGCGCCCTCGGCGCCGTACACCCGCACGCTGCTCTCCGCCGTGCCCCGGCTCGACGGTCCGGCCCGGCCCCCCGCCGCCCGGCAGGGCGAGGTGCTCCTCGAAGCCGTCGACCTGCGGCGGGAGTTCGGCCGGGGCAAGGCCGCCGTGACCGCGGTCGGCGGGGTCTCCCTCACCGTCCGCGCCGGCGAGACCCTCGGCGTCGTCGGGGAGTCCGGCAGCGGCAAGACCACCCTCGGCCGGATGCTCGTACGGCTCCTCGACCCGACCGGCGGCGAACTCCGGTACGGGGGCAAGGAGATCGGCACCCTGCCGGAGCGGGAGCTGCGTCCGTACCGCCGCGAGCTCCAGATGGTCTTCCAGGACCCGGTCTCCTCCCTCAACCCGCGCCGCTCCGTCGGCGAGTCGATCGCCGACCCGCTGCGCGTGGCGGGGGAGCGGGACGAGACCCGGATCCGGGACCGGGTGAGGGAACTGCTCGACCGGGTGGGACTCGACCCCGACCGGTACGAGGCCTATCCGCACGAGTTCAGCGGCGGCCAGCGCCAGCGCGTCGGCATCGCCCGCGCGCTCGCCGCCGAACCCCGGCTGATCGTCTGCGACGAACCCGTCTCCGCGCTCGACGTCACCACCCAGGCCCAGGTGACCGCGCTGCTCGCCGAGCTCCAGGCCGAACTCGGCCTCGGGCTCGTCTTCATCGCCCACGACCTCGCGGTCGTCCGCCAGGTCAGCGACCGGGTCGCCGTCATGCGCGGGGGCCGGATCGTCGAGCAGGGCACGGTCGGTGAGGTGTACGGGGCGCCCCAGGACCCGTACACCCGGCAGCTGCTCGCCGCCGTCCCCTCGCTCGACCCGGTGCTCGCGGCGGAGCGCCGGGAACGGCGCCAGGAGCTGGCCGTCGCCTGACCCTCCGTGACCGTTCCGCCGCGTACCGCGACAGAACGCGACCGGGGTGGGAAAGTTACGTGCATTCACCCCTTCCGGTGGTGCGACGGACAACCGTCCGTCGCACCACCGGTGTCTCCGTTTACGTTCCTCCCGATGCGAGTCACCGGGCCGACGGTGACCGCCGGCAAGGGAGATCGGGGGTGCACGCGTGCGGATCGGACTGCTCACGGAGGGTGGCTACCCGTACGCCACGGGTGAGTCCGGACGCTGGTGCGAGCGGCTCGTGCACGGGCTCGGACAGCACCGGTTCGACCTCTACGCCCTCGGCGGGACCGGCACCCCGCCGCCCCTGCCGCCGAACGCCCGCGTCGCCCGCACCGCCCGCGGCGGCGACCCCGGCGGCCCCGACGCGGCCCCGGCCGCGAAGGGCCCCGCCGAGCACCGCGCCTCCCGCCGGGCCTACGGACGCCACGAGCGGCGCCGCTTCACCGAGGCCTACCACCGGCTCGCCACCGGACTCTGCGCCGAGGGCGACGAGACCTCCTTCGCCGGCGGACTCCGTGCCGAGGAGGGCCCGACCTCCTTCGCGGAAGGGCTCTACGCCCTCGCCGAACTCGCCCGCGAGCGCGGCGGACTGCCCGGCGCACTCCGCTCCGACGACGCCGTCCGCGCCCTGGAGTCCGCCTGCCGCGCGCCCGGCGCACGCCGGGGCGCGGCCGCCGCCGGACTCCCCGACCACCTCGCCTTCGCCGAGCACCTTGAGCGGGCCCTGCGTCCCCTCTCCCTCGACTGGTACGAGGAGGACGCGCTCGGCGCCGCCGACCTCTGTCACGCCGCCGCCGGAGGCGTCACCGCCCTCCCCGGGCTGTTGGCCAAACGCTTCTTCGGCACCCCGCTGCTCGTCACCGAGTACGGCGTACCGCTGCGCGCCCACTACCTCTCGGCGGCCGGCGCCGACCGCTCCGCCCCCCTCCGCGCCCTGCTCGCCGCCCTCCACGGCCGGCTCGCCGGCGAGATCTACCGGCAGGCCGCCCTCCTCACCCCCGGCAACGCCCACACCCGCCGCTGGCAGGAGAAGTGCGGCGCCGACCGGGCCCGCATCCGCACCGTCCACCCCGGCATGGCCGCCGAGCGCTTCGCCGAGGTCGGCGAGGACGAGGAGAGCGGCGACCCCGCCACCCTCGTCTGGGTCGGCCGCGTCGAACCCGCCAAGGACCTCATCGGCCTCCTCCACGCCTTCGCCGAGATCCGGGCCCGGCAGCCCGACGCCCGGCTGCGGATCGTCGCCGTGCCCGACCGCGAACCCGGCGCCTGCACCTACCTCACGTACTGCAAGGGGGTCGCCGCCCAGCTCTTCCCCGACGAGGCCGCCGGGGCGCACGCCGTCGGCGAGAACCCCGTCACCTTCGAGGAGCTCGGCGGCCCCGAGGCGCCCACCCTGGAGGACACGTACGCCTCCGGCGCGCTCGTCGTCATGTCCAGCCTCGTCGAGGGCTTCCCCGCCAGCCTCGTCGAGGCGATGTTCTGCGCACGGGCCACCGTCTCCACCGACGTCGGCGCCGTCGTCGAGATCATCGGCGGCACCGGCCTCGTCGTCCCCCCGCGCAACCCCCGGGCACTCGCCGACGCGTGCCTCGCGCTGCTCCGCGACCCCGACCGCCGCCACCGGCTCGGCGCCGCGGCCCGCGCCCGCGCGCTGGAACTCTTCACGGTCGAACAGAACCTCGCCGCGTTCCGCGGCATCTACCTCGAACTCCTCTCCCACGCGCCGGTGCGCCACCGCCCCGGGGACGGAGTCCCCTTCGCCCACCCCGCCGAGGCCCATGTGCCGGGCAGCTGGGCGCACAAGGCCGTGACCGCGGGGACAGGAGCCCCCGATGCCTGAAGGAGGCACCCCCATGCGCGGCTCCGCCGCCCCGACGAGTCCCGGAGCCTGGGACGCCCGCTCCGAAGCCCTCCTCGGCACCCCCGCCCTGACGGCGGCCGGCACGCTCGACCTGCGGGCGCCCGCCACCGAGGACCCCGTCGACGCCGCACCCTCCGGGATAGCCCCGGCCCCGGGGGAGGCCACGCCCCCACGCCCGGGCACGGCCTGGCCCCCGCATCCGGCCCCGACGGCCCCGCGCCCGGCGCCGGAGCACGCGGACGCGTCGGACCCGATGGACCCGATGGACCCGCGCCAAGCACCGGACCCGATGGACCCGCGCC
>NZ_MWIG01000610.1:0-2044 GCF_002156145.1 Streptomyces sp. NRRL B-24572
GGACGGGACCGCAGCGTGGTCGCCAGGACGGCGGCGCGCGTCGCGAGCAGCGCCCCGAGGTTCAGCTCGCCCTTCACCCCACCCTGGAGGCCGATGACGACCAGGCCCCCGTTCTCGACGAGGTGCACGGGCATCCGTACGACACCCGGCTCGTCCCGGTCGTCCGCCGGGGCGAGCAGCTCGTTCCGCTGCACTACAACGGGCCGGCCATGCTCCGGGGCATCGCCGTCGCGGACGGCATGGCCGTCGTCCCGCCCGGCGGCGCCCGGCCCGGCCAGGAGCTGGACGTCCTCGACCTTCCCTGGCCGCCGACCTCGGGCGCCGTACCGGCCGCCCAGGGAGCGTGTTTCACGTGAAACTTCCCAGCCGTGACGTGATGGCCCGCGAGGCGGACGAGCGGGTCTCGGGCTCACGGGTCCAGCTGCCCCGCCGGGTCGTCGAGAGGCCGCTGCGCCAGGTCGGCAAACGGCTGCTCATGGCGCTCGGCGTGCTGGTCGTGACGGTCCTCATCGTCTACGCCGACCGCGACGGCTACCACGACAACGCCGACGAGACGCTCGACTTCCTCGACTGCGTCTACTACGCGACCGTGACGCTCTCCACCACCGGATACGGCGACATCGTCCCGTACAGCGACACGGCGCGGCTCGCCAACATCCTCCTTGTCACGCCCCTGCGCGTGCTGTTCCTGATCATCCTGGTCGGCACGACTCTCGAGGTCCTCACCGAGCGGACCCGGGAGGAGTTCCGGCTGAACCGCTGGAGGTCCACCTTGCGCGACCACACCGTCATCGTCGGTTTCGGGACGAAGGGGCGGTCCGCGATCCAGACGCTCTGCGCGACCGGGCTCCGCAAGGACCAGATCGTCATCGTCGACCCCTCCACCAAGGTCATCGAGACGGCGAACGCGGACGGATTCGTGGGTGTCATCGGCGACGCGACCCGCAGCGACGTGCTGCTCCGCGCCGAGGTGCAGCGGGCCCGGCAGATCGTCATCGCCACCCAGCGCGACGACACGGCGGTCCTGGTCACCCTCACGGCACGCCAGCTCAACAAGGGCGCGAAGATCGTCGCCGCGGTCCGCGAGGAGGAGAACGCGCCGCTGCTCCGCCAGTCCGGCGCGGACGCGGTCATCACCAGCGCCAGCGCCGCCGGGCGCCTGCTCGGCCTGTCCGTGCTCAGTCCCAGCGCCGGCACGGTGATGGAGGACCTCATCCAGCAGGGCTCGGGCCTCGACCTCGTGGAGCGGCCGGTGACCAAGAGCGAGGTCGGCAAGAGCGTGCGGGAGACCGGCGACCTGGTGGTGAGCGTGCTCCGCGGCCACCGGCTGCTCGGTTACGACGACCCCGCGGCCAGCCCGCTCCAGCTCACCGACCGGGTGATCACCATCGTGCGCGCCGCGCCGGTGACCCCGCTCTCCACGCCGCCGGAGGACTGACCCCGCGAGACCGGGCCCGGGGGCCACGGCCGGAGTAGCCTCGCCGCCATGTATGCGATCACGATTCCGGAACCCGGTGGGCCCGAGGCCCTCGTCTGGGCCGAGGTGCCCGATCCCGTACCCGGCGAGGGCGAGGTCCTCGTCGAGGTGGTGGCGAGCGCGGTCAACCGCGCCGATCTGCTCCAGCGCCAGGGCTTCTACGACCCGCCGCCCGGCAGCTCCCCGTACCCCGGTCTGGAGTGCGCGGGCCGGATCGCCGCGCTCGGCCCGGGGGTCTCCGGCTGGGCCGTCGGCGACGAGGTGTGCGCGCTGCTCGCCGGCGGCGGCTACGCCGAGAAGGTCGTGGTCCCGGCCGGTCAGCTGCTGCCGGTCCCGGAGGGCGTCGACCTGACCACGGCCGCCGCGCTCCCCGAGGTCGCCTGCACCGTCTGGTCCAACATCTTCATGCTCGCCCACCTGCGGCCGGGCGAGACGCTGCTCGTGCACGGCGGGGCGAGCGGCATCGGCACGATGGCGATCCAGCTGGCGAAGGCGGTCGGCGCGAAGGTGGCGGTCACCGCCGGAGGCCCCGAGAAGCTGGCGCGCTGCGCCGAGCTCGGCGCGGAC
>NZ_MWIG01000611.1:0-10821 GCF_002156145.1 Streptomyces sp. NRRL B-24572
ACGAGGAGCACGGCTCCCCGGCCACGGAGGAGGTCCCGCACGACCTCTTCGGGGAGCCGTGCTCCTCGTCCTCGGGGTGGGGCGGGGGCTCCTCCGAGTGGTTCTGGAGGCTTGCCAGGAAGCTGTCGTCAAAGAGGCTGCTCATCGCCTCACGAGTCTAGGACGCCCCGCCGACATCCGGGTCCGCCTTCGGGACCGTCTCTGTGGAAGGCCTCACACGGGGCTCCCGCAGGGCTCACACCCAGAGGGTCGCGATGAAGATGTTCGCCATGGTCAGGCCGCCGACGGCGCCGAAGAGGGCCTTGTCGACCCTCTCCTCGTCCCGCTTGACGTAGACGAGGCCGAGGATCACGACGAGGATCGCCAGCTTGATGCCGACCTTGAGGTTGTTCACGGTGTGGTCGTCGGCCTGGTTGAGGCCGACGAGCGCGACGCCCGTGATCAGCATGGTCAGCGCGCCGTGCAGCATCGCGGGGCTGAAGCGGGCCGTACCGGCGCCCATCGCCTTCATCTGGGTGAGGAAGCCGCCGAGGAGGGAGGCGATACCGATGATGTGCAGGGCGACGAAGACATTGATGAGTACGTCCATGGGGCGGAGCCTAACCGGGGCCCTATCACCGCTCTCCGGCCGGGTCCACTCCCCCCGCCGCATCGGTCGGACGACCGCCGGAATGTCCCCGGCCCCTCACTCCGAACGAAAGAGTTCGGTCCACGACACGTCAACTGACGCCAATAGCGGTCAACTCCCCGTCCGGCCGTGACCCCAGGTTTAGCGTCCTCCACCAGGTGACCGGCTCCCCACCACCACCGTCGGCGATCCGGCGGCCGTCGGTCACCCCCGCCGAGAAAACCCGGCGGCGGTCCGTCTCCCCTGTGCGGCCCGCCGTCGGCCCGGCGGGCACCGTCCCCCTCAGGGAAGAGGATGTGACCCGCCCTCGTGGCAGCGCACCGGAAGCCCAAACAGTCCCCCCTCGGCGGCTCGGCGGTACGGACCGCCGCCACCCTCGCCCTCGCCTCGGCGGCGACGGCGACGCTCTTCGAAGGGTCCGGACACGCGGACCCCCGGCCCACCACCGCCCAGGTCAGGGCGAAGGTCGACCGGCTCTACGAGGAGGCCGAGGTCGCGACGGAGCGGTACAACGGGGCGAAGGAGAAGGCCGACGAGGCCCGCGCCGCCTTCGACCGGCTGCGTGACGAGGCGGCCCGCAGGACCGAGCGCCTCAACACCGCGCGGGACGCGCTCGGAGCCGTGGCCGCCGCCCAGTACCGCTCCGGCGGTCTCGACCCCGCGGTCCAGCTCGCCCTCACCTCGGACCCGGACCAGTACCTGGAGCGGGCCGCGCTCGCCGAGAAGGCCGGGGACCGGCAGGCGGCCGCCATCACGGCCGTGCGGCGCGAACTCGCCGCGATCCGGCAGCTGCGCGGCGAGTCGGCGGGGAAGCTCACCACACTGCGCGCGCAGGAGGCGGAGCTGCGACGGCAGAAGGCGACCGTGGTCGGCAAGCTGGCGGAGGCCAGGACGCTGCTCGCCCGGCTGACCGAGGAGGAACGCGCCCGGTACGAGGCGGCCGCCGCGGCCCGGGACGGCTACGGAACCTCGACGCGGACCGACGGGCCGAGCGCCCCGGGCGCGGCCGACGTCTCCGCCCCGGTGCGGGCCGACCGCTCCTCGGGCGGCGAGCGCGAGCCGGTGACCGCCCCGGACGGGCGTGCCGCGGCGGCCATCTCCTTCGCCCGCGCCCAGCTCGGCAAGCCGTACGTGTGGGGGGCGACGGGCCCCTCCGCGTACGACTGCTCCGGCCTCACCCAGGCGGCCTGGCGCGCGGCCGGCGTCTCCCTGCCCCGCACCACGTACACCCAGATCAACGCCGGCCGCCGGGTCTCCCGCTCCCAGCTCGCCCCCGGCGACCTGGTCTTCTTCTACTCCGGGATCAGCCACGTCGGGCTCTACATCGGCGGCGGCCAGATGATCCACGCCCCCCGGCCGGGCGCCCCGGTGCGGATCGCCCCCATCGACGAGATGCCCTTCGCCGGAGCGACCCGAGTCGGCTGAGCAGCCGAGTCCGCCGAGCAGCCCGAGTCCGCCGAGCGACCCGAGTCCGCCGAGCAGCCCGAGTCGGCCGAGTGGCCCGGGCCCGCCGATCCCGCTCAGACCAGGCGACGGGCGGTGGCCCAGCGGGTCAGCTCGTGGCGGTTGGAGAGCTGGAGCTTCCGCAGCACCGCCGAGACGTGCGACTCGACCGTCTTCACCGAGATGTAGAGCTGCTTGGCGATCTCCTTGTACGCGTATCCCCGGGCGATCAGCCGCAGCACCTCCCGCTCCCGCTGGGTGAGCCGGTCCAGGTCCTCGTCCACCGGCGGCGCGTCCGTCGAGGCGAAGGCGTCCAGGACGAAGCCGGCGAGGCGCGGCGAGAAGACGGCGTCGCCCTCCTGGACACGGAAGATCGAGTCGACCAGGTCCGTACCGGTGATCGTCTTGGTGACGTAGCCGCGGGCACCACCCCGGATCACCCCGATGACGTCCTCGGCCGCGTCCGAGACCGACAGGGCCAGGAAGCGGACCGGGTCCTCGGCCGCACCCATCAGGCTCGCGCAGCGCCGCAGCACCTCGACCCCGCCGCCGCCCGGCAGGTGCACGTCGAGGAGGACGACCTCGGGGCGGGTCGCGGTGATGACCGTGACCGCCTGATCGACGTCGGCGGCCTCGCCGACCACCTCGACGCCGGTGACCTCGGTCCGGCCGATCTCGGCCTGGACCCCGGTGCGGAACATCCGGTGGTCGTCGACGAGCACCACCCGCACCCGGCGCTCCGTGCCCGGTGCCCCCGCTTCGGTCCCGGCCGCTGCTCCGGTCTCGTCGCTCATCCGTCCGCCCTCTCCATCTCGAGCTCCACTTCGGTGCCCCCACCCTGCGGTGACCGCAGCCGGGCCGTACCGCCGTTGCGCTGCATACGACCGATGATCGATTCTCGTACGCCCATCCGGTCATCGGGCACCGCGTCCAGGTCGAAACCCGGTCCCCGGTCCCGCACCGAGACGAACACCATGCGGCCCTCCACCTCGGCGTACACCTGCACGGCCCCGCCCTCGCCACCGTACTTGGCAGCGTTGACCATCGCCTCGCGCGCGGCCTGCATCTGCGCGGTCAGCTTCTCGTCGAGGGGGCAGTCGCCGACGACGACCACCTCCAGCGGGACGCCGTGCTTGTCCTCGACCTCGGCCGCCGCCCTCTTCACCGCCTCCGCGAGGGTCTCGGGCTCCTCGTCCCGGCCGGTGCCCTCGGGCTTGTAGAGCCAGTTCCGCAGCTCGCGCTCCTGCGCGCGGGCGAGGCGGCGCACCTCTCCCGCGTCGTCGGCGTTGCGCTGGATCAGGGTGAGGGTGTGCAGCACGGAGTCGTGGACGTGGGCCGCGACCTCGGCACGCTCCTGGGCGCGGATGCGCATGGTCCGCTCGTCGTTGAGGTCCTGCGACATGCGGACCAGCCAGGGGCCGGCGAGGAGCGCGATGCCGGTGAGGACAGCGACGGAGGCGGTGACGGCCGTGCCGAGCTGGGCGACGGAGCCGCGGACCACCACGAAGACCGCGAGGCCGGTGCCGACGAGGCCGACGCCGACGAGGCCGCGGACGGCCTGGAGCGCGCGTCTGTGGCGCCCGGAGTCGGTCCAACTGGCCCGGCGGGCGTTGTCCGCCTGTCTCCAGACGAGGACGACGCCGACGGCGATGAGGAGGAGGGGCCATATGTAGCGCCCGGTCTCGTTGTCGACGTTGATGTTCCCGACGAGGGCCGCGATGCCGATGCCGAGCGCGATCAGGGCGACGACCTGGCCGCTGTCGGGCTTGCGCAGTCTGCGCCGCCCGTCCGGGGTCTCCTCGAAGAGGGAGCGCGGGGCGGACCGGCCGCCGACGCCGAGCGGGACGACGATCCAGAAGACCGCGTAGAGCACGATGCCGAGGCCGTTCGAGAACGACAGCACCACGAAGAGCACGCGCACCCAGACGACCGGAAGGCCGAGGTGGCCCGCGAGGCCGCGCGCGACACCACCGAGCCACCGCCCGTCGGCGCTCCGGTAGAGCCTGCGCACGGGCGGTTCGTCGGTCTCGGTGACACGAGCGGTTGCGGACATGCACCGATCGTCACACGCTCGGCCCGCTCCGGACATCAGGGTCGGCCCTGAGATCGTCCCTGGTACGGACTCGGGGGCGGCGGCCCCTCGAATATCAGGGTCGGGCCAGGGTCGGCCCCGGTGCCGCGGGACGTCACGGGCCGTCACCATGGAGCCATGACGAGTTCGATGCCTTCGCAGCACGAGGCCCCGCCGCCGGCGGAGGCCGATCCCGCCCCGCCGCTCCGGCGCTCGCGCGGAAGCAACGTCGTGGGCGGCGTCTGCGGAGGCCTCGGGCGGCACTTCGACCTCGACCCGGTGATATTCCGGGTGGTGATCGGCGTGCTGGCGGTGGCAGGCGGTCTGGGCCTGGTGTTCTACGGCTTCGCGTGGCTGCTGATCCCGCTCGCGGGCGAGGAGGAGAGCGAGGGGCGCAGGCTGCTGACGGGCCGTGTGTCCGGGGCCTCCCTGGCGGCCCTGCTGATGGCGCTCATCGGGTGCGGGATCTTCCTGTCGACGCTGCACAGCGGAGGGATCCTCGGCTTCACGCTGACGCTGTCGCTCGCGGTGTGCGGGGCGGCGGTGTGGTCGCAGCGGCGGCGGGGCGGCGGCGAGACCGAGGGCGGATCGGACACCGTGACGGTCCCCACGGTCGCCCAGGCGCCGCCCGAGACCAAGGCCCCGCCGCTCTACGAGTCCCCCTCCTGGTGGAGGGACCCGATCGTCAAGGACGGCTCGACGGGCAAGCTGGCCATCGGCTACCTGTGGGGACCGCACGGAATCCTGGACGAGGACGGCACGGTGAACGGCGAGGTGCCGAAGCCGGGCAGCCAGTGGGGTCCCGACCCGACGGTGCCCGGGCGACCGACGCCCTCCATACGCCGGAGTCCGCTCTCCATCGGAGGTCTCGTCTTCCTGCTCGCCCTGCTCGCGGGCGGTCTCGGCACGGGCCTGACGTGGGACACCCACCCGCTGGGCACCAGCCTGCAGATCGGTCTGGCCGCCGCGCTGGCGGTGTTCGGCCTGGGCCTCGCCGTCAGCAGCTTTCTCGGACGGACCGGGTTCGGCACGGTCTTCCTGACCGTGGTCACGGCGGGCCTGCTCGCGCTGGCCTCGGCACTGCCGGAGCGGATCTCCACGGAATGGGTCCGTGAGACGTGGCGACCCGCCTCGGTGGCCGCCGTACAGCCGGACTACGGTCTTGGCACCGGGGTCGGCACGCTCGATCTCTCCCGGTTCCCGCTCCCGGCCGGCTCGACGGTGGCGACGCGCGCCTCCGTGGGCGCCGGGCGGCTCGAGGTGATCGTCCCGAAGGGCGCAGTGGTGAAGCTGCACGCCCAGGTGGGTCTGGGTGATCTGCAGCTGCCGGGCGCACCCGCCGGCGACATCGACATCGCGCCGGACCGTGACGTGACCCGGACGCTCACCCCGCCGGCCGGGACCACCCCGGCGGGCACCCTGGACCTCTCGTTGGAGGTCGGACTCGGACAGGTGGAGGTCACCCGTGCTGCTTCATGAGTTCCGCCCCGGCCGCCTGCTCCTCGGCCTGACCGCCCTCGCCCTGGCCGCCCTCTACGCGGGCGACGCCGCCGGCACCTGGACGACCCCGTGGTACGTGGTGGTCCCCGTGCTCTGCGGCGGCCTGGGCACCGCCGCCCTCGCGACCTGGGTCGCCTATCGAATACGGCGCCGTTCGGCGAGGAGCCGGTCCAGCGAGAGCACCGGGGCCCCGGCCAGCAGCAGCGGGAGCCAGGACATCAGATAGGCCAGGTCGTTGCCGAGGTAGTACGGGTGCACCTGCCAGCTCACGGTCAGCCAGAGGCCCAGCGAGATCAGCGCGCCGCCGAGCGCCGCCAGTCGGGCGAAGAGACCGAAGAGGGTCCCGAGCCCGACGGCGAGCTCTCCGAAGGCGATGGCGTAGCCGAAGCCGGTCGGGTTGTTGAGGGCGAGGTCGACGAGGGCGGGGATCGCGGAGCTGTCGCGGACGCCGCGCATCATCTCTCCGATGGAGCCGCTGCCCGTGTCGGCGAAGAAGGCCGGGTCGGTGAGCTTGTCGAGTCCGGCGTAGACGAAGGTGACCCCGAGGAAGATCCGCAGCGGAAGGAGGGCATAGCGGGAGGCGATCGCCCGCCACTGGTCGAAGGTGGCCTTCCGCTCGACGACGTGCCCGCTATCACCGCCGGTGCCTTCGGCACCCCGGTCCTTGCCCGAGCCGGCGTCCTTCTGTCCCGTCATCGTCGGTCACCTCTCCACGCCCCGTACGGCTGTTCGCGGAACGATTCTCCCCGCACCGGGCGGCCGGGACGCGGAAGGGGGCCTGAGGCTCAGTCCACGACGTCGATCGTGATCCGGTTGGTCTCCACGCCGGCCGCCGTGACGACCGAGACCTCCACCCGGCCCGGTTCCACGTCCGCCGGGAGGGGGACGGTCAGAGCGGAGTCGGTGGGGTTGGCGAAGCCGCCCGGGACCGGGACCAGCGGCACATGGGCGTGGACGGGGCCGATCCGGACGACCAGCCGGGTCAGCGGGTCGGGGGCGCCGGCGCCGGGCGGGACGAAGCCGCAGCCGCGGATCTCGATGTCGTCCCCGGTGCGGATCGGGGCGTCGAGGTCGCCCGCCTCCCGGGAGCGGACCACGGAGCGGATCGTGGGACGGACGCCCTCGGTGCACTTCGCGGCGAGGTGCCAGGCCGCCGAGACGCCGACGAGCAGCACGAGCGACCAGGGCACCTCGGGGAGGCGGTCGGGGTCGCGGGCCAGGCCGACGGCGGCCAGGGCCAGGACGGCGCCGGAGACGAGGAGGTACTGGACGTCGACGAGGGCGGCCCGGCCGCTGTCGTCGCAGACCAGGTCGGCGGCGCGCGGGCGGTCGGCGCGCACCTTCTGGAGGCGGCCGGCGGCGATGCCGAGGGCGACGACGAGACGGGAGGTGACGGTGACGGAGGCGACGAGGGCGAGGACGGTGAGGAGGCCCGCGCCCCTGGCCAGACCGAAGGCGGTCGCGCCCGGGGAACGGAAGGCGAGGAAGAGGAGGGTGTAACCGAGGAGGAGGAGCCAGCCGGCGGCGACGGCGCGGGTGGTGGAGAGCCGGTTGTCCTCACCGATCAGCGGGGCGAGGAGGCCGCCGCGGGCCCGGTGGGCATGGGCGGCGGCGCTGAGCAGGACGGCGAGGGCCAGGGCGGTGCAGAGGCCGGCCGTGCGGGCGCCGGTCCAGCCGCCGTCGACGGCGGTGAGGGCCTGACCCAGGAGGAGGGCCAGGACCGCGCCCCAGACCGCGCCGAGCCCCCCGCGCCGTACCCGGTCGAGCCAGGCGAGTCCGGCCTCCCGGCCGCGCACGGCCACGGCGCGGGCGGACTGGGCGAGCTCGTCGGAGACCCACTGGCGGGCGGCGACCGGGGAGTGGGCGACGGCCGCGGGGACGCCGTACCCGGCGGCGAGCTCGTCGCGCCGGGCGAGGAAGGCGGCGACGGCCCGTCGGTGTCCGGCCTGCCCGCAGTGGGCGCAGCCGGCACAGGCCGTCGCGTGCTCGCCGTACTGTCTCGCCTCTTGAACCGCCACGGTGCTCACTCCCGAGCTCACTTCACGGCCCGCTTCGATGCGTCCGGGCGCTCCCCGAAGGGCCAACCAGCCGTTGATTCCACGGAATTGTGCCGTACCGGCGGCTCTCGCGCCTGCCGCGTGCGCCCCGCCGGAGAGTGATTGCCGCGCCATCTCATTGACGTACAGAAGGGTGAAGCGATGGTGTTACGACAGGAGTTCGGGGTCCGTTCGGCTGATCCTGCGCCACAGGGGCTGGTAGTTGATCCAGGCGACGAGGTCGCTGCCGAGCTGTTCCCGGGTGGCGACCGCCTCCCGGTGGTCGATGAGCACGGGCTTGCCGGCCGCCCTCGCGGCCAGCTGGACCTGGGCGCAGCGTTCCAGGGCGATGAACCACCAGGCGGCCGCGTCGACGGAGGTGCCGACGGTGAGCAGCCCGTGGTTGCGGAGCACGATCGCCTTGAAGGTGCCGAGGGCGACGGCGATCCGGCGGGCTTCCTCGGCGTCCACGGCGACGCCGGTGTAGGCGTCGTAGAGGGCGTGGTCCTGGTAGAAGGCGCAGGCCTCCTGGGTGATCGGGTCGAGGAGTTCGCCGAGCGCGGCGAGGGCCCGCCCGTGGACGGAGTGGGTGTGGGCGACGGCGACGGCGTCGGGCCGGGCGCGGTGGACCTGGGCGTGCACGGTGAAGGCGGCCTGGTTGACGTGGTGGCCGCCCCAAACGACCTGTCCGTCGCCGTTGACCAGGATGAGGTCGCTCGCGGTGAGCTCCTCGAACGGCGCCCCGAAGGGGTTCACCCAGAAGCAGTCGGGGTACTCCGGGTCGCGGGCGGTGATGTGGCCCGAGACGCCCTCCTCGTACCCGAGCCGCCCGAAGAGCCGGAGCGCGCCCGCGAGCCGCTGCTTGCGGTGGGTGCGTTCCTCCTCGGCCGTCGCGTGGACGGGCGGCAGGGCGAAGTGGAGCCGTTCGACGGGCACGGGGTCCGGTATCACGCTCATGCGCCGGAAGGTAACGCCCGGCCGGTCAAGTCACCAGAGTCCCGACGTGAACACGACGAAGCCGCCGCCCCGGGGGTCCGGAGCGGCGGCTTCACACGCATGCGGGAGCGATTACTCCCACTCGATGGTGCCCGGCGGCTTGCTCGTGACGTCCAGGACGACACGGTTGACGTCGGCGACCTCGTTGGTGATGCGGGTCGAGATCTTGGCGAGCACCTCGTAGGGCAGGCGCGACCAGTCGGCCGTCATGGCGTCCTCGGAGGAGACGGGACGCAGCACGATCGGGTGACCGTAGGTGCGGCCGTCGCCCTGGACGCCCACGGAGCGGACGTCGGCGAGCAGCACGACCGGGCACTGCCAGATCTCGCGGTCGAGGCCGGCCGCGGTGAGCTCCTCGCGGGCGATGGCGTCGGCCTCGCGCAGCAGGTCCAGGCGCTCCTTGGTGACCTCGCCGACGATGCGGATGCCGAGGCCGGGGCCGGGGAACGGCTGACGCTGGACGATCTCCTCGGGCAGGCCGAGCTCCTGGCCGACCATCCGGACCTCGTCCTTGAAGAGCTGGCGCAGCGGCTCGACGAGCTCGAACTCGATGTCGTCGGGGAGGCCGCCCACGTTGTGGTGGGACTTGATGTTGGCCGTGCCGGTGCCGCCGCCGGACTCGACGATGTCCGGGTAGAGGGTGCCCTGGACGAGGAAGGCGACCTCGGGGCCCTCCTCCTGGAGGATCTCCAGCTGCGCCTGCTCGAAGACGCGGATGAACTCACGGCCGATGATCTTGCGCTTGGTCTCCGGGTCGGAGACGCCGGCGAGGGCGTCGAGGAAGCGCTTCTCCGCGTCGACGACGACCAGGCGGGCGCCGGTCGCGGCGACGAAGTCCTTCTCGACCTGCTGGGTCTCGCCCTTGCGCATCAGGCCGTGGTCGACGTAGACGCAGGTGAGCTGGTCGCCGATGGCCTTCTGGACGAGGGCCGCGGCCACGGCGGAGTCGACGCCGCCGGAAAGGCCGCAGATGGCACGCTTGTCGCCGACCTGGGCGCGGATGGCCGCGACCTGCTCCTCGATGACGTTGCCGGTGGTCCAGCTGGGCTGGATGCCGGCGCCGCGATAGAGGAAGTGCTCGAGGATCTGCTGGCCGTGCGTGGAGTGCAGCACCTCGGGGTGGTACTGGACGCCGTACAGCTTCTTCTCGTCGTTCTCGAAGGCGGCGACCGGCACGACGTCCGTGGAGGCGGTGACGGTGAAGCCCTCGGGGGCGGCGGAGCAGGCGTCGCCGTGCGACATCCACACCGACTGCTCGACCGGGGTGCCCTCGAAGAGGGTGGAGCCGGCCTTGGAGACGTGCAGCGGGGTCCGGCCGTACTCGCGGGCGCCGGTGTTGTCGACGGTGCCACCGAGGGTCGTCGCCATCAGCTGGAAGCCGTAGCACATGCCGAAGACGGGCACGCCCGCCTCGAAGATCTCGCGGTCGAGGCGCGGGGCGCCCTCGGCGTACACGGAGGACGGGCCGCCGGAGAGAATGATCGCCTTCGGGTTCTTGGCCAGCATCTCGGCCACCGGCATGGTGGACGGGACGATCTCGCTGTAGACCCGCGCCTCACGGACGCGACGGGCGATGAGCTGGGCGTACTGGGCGCCGAAGTCGACAACGAGGACTACGTCCGGGTTGGAGACGTCGGGCGCGGCAGCGGGAGTCGCTGATGACACTACGGCGGCCTTCCGGCGGTAGGAGAGGTTCCCTCGGGGTTCCCCGGGGGTTCCTCGGAGGTTCCCTGGGGTCCCTCGAAAGGGGGGCTATTTGTCGATTCTACCGGCGCGCCGGTGTCGCTTTTCGTCTCACCATCCGAACCCGGGTTGTCCCGGGGCGTGCGGAGGGGTCCATACTGTCGCCATGCGCAAGTACTCGACCTTCGTCTTTACCTATGGCAACCGGCCCACCGGCTGCCATGGTCGTGCTGCTTGAGCAACTGACAAGCGACTTCCCAGGCGCCCCGGGCCGACAAGGCCCGGGGCGTTCTGCTTGTCTCCGGGCGATGTCGCCCCGGGGCTCCAGGACCCGACACCACGAGGAGCCCCCGCCGTGACCACGAAGACCATGACCCCGAAGACCATCACCGAGCAGACCGGCGCCCGCACCGACGAGGCGGCGACGCTGATCGGCGACGCCCGCGAGCGCATCGACGCCCTCG
>NZ_MWIG01000612.1:0-1985 GCF_002156145.1 Streptomyces sp. NRRL B-24572
CAGATCCACCGAACGCGGCAACACCACCGCCACCAGACGCTCGGGACCCGCACCCCGCTCCACCAGCCACCGCGCCAGACGGTTCGCCCGACCGTTCAACTCCCGATAGGACACCGCCTCCTCACCGAAGACCAGAGCGGTCGCCTCCGGCGTCCGCACCACCTGCGCCTCGAACAGCTCGGGGAGCGTCGCGCCGGGCAGCTCGCGGGCGGTGTCGTTCCAGTCGCCCAGGATCCGGTCCCGCTCCTCGGCGGCAAGCACGTCGACGCGGTGCAGGGGCCGGTCGGGAGTACGGGCGAGGACGTCCAGCAGCAGGACGAAGCGCTCGGCGAGGGCCTCTGCCGTGTCCCGGTCGAAGAGGTCGGTGCTGTAGTTCAGCGCACCGGCCAGGCCCTCCGGGGCGCCGGCCGGGCCGTACCGCTCCTCGACGGTGAAGGAGAGGTCGAACCGGGCCGTACGGGTCTCGGCGGCGAGGGCCGTGACGGTGAGGCCCGGGATCCGGGCGGCGGCCGCACGGGCCTGCCGCTGGTCGTTGTTGTTCCAGGTCAGCAGGGTCTGGAACAGGGGGTGCCGGGCCATCACGCGGGGCGGGTTGAGCACCTCGACCAGCCGCTCGAACGGCACGTCCTGGTGCTCGTAGGCCGCCAGGTCGGTGTCGCGGACGCGGGCGACCAGCTCGCGGAAGGTGGGGTCCCCGGACAGGTCGGTGCGCAGCACGAGGGTGTTCACGAAGAACCCGACCAGGTCTTCGAGCGCCTCGTCCGTGCGGCCCGCGATCGGCGTGCCCAGGGGCACGTCGGTGGCGCCGCTGAGCTTGGACAGGAGGGTGGCGAGGGCGGCCTGCACCACCATGAAGAGGCTGGCGCGGCCCTCCTCCGCGAGCGACGCGAGCCCTGCGTGGACGGCGGCGGGCACCTCGAAGGGCAGGGTGTCGCCCCGGTAGGTGGCGGCGGCCGGGCGGGGCCGGTCGGTCGGGAGCCCCAGCTCCTCGGGCAGGCCGGCGAGGCTCTCCCGCCAGTGCGCCAACTGCTGGGAGATCAGACTCTCCGGGTCGTCCTCGTCACCGAGGACGTCCTGCTGCCAGACGGTGAAGTCCGAGTACTGGACCGGCAGTTCCTCCCACTCCGGGGCGCTGCCCGCCTGGCGGGCGGAGTAGGCGGAGAGCAGGTCGCGGACGAGCACCGGGGTCGACCAGCCGTCACTGGCGACGTGGTGGGCGAGCAGCAGGAGGACGTGCTCGTCGGGGCCGGTCTCGAAGAGGGTGCAGCGCAGCGGGGTCTCGGCGAGCAGGTCGAACTCGTGGCGGGCCGCCTCCTCCAGGGCCCCGTCGAGACCGGCCTCGTCGGTGCGGGCGACGAGGAGGGCGGGCCGGGCGTCCTCGGGCGCGAGGACGACCTGGCGCGGCCCGTCCGCTCCCTCGCCGAGGACGGTGCGGAGCGTCTCGTGGCGTTCGACGACGTCGGCGAGGGCAGCCCGCAGCGCGTCCCGGTCCAGGGTGCCGGTCAGCCGCAGGGCGGTGGGGATGTTGTAGATGGCGCTGGGGCCCTCCAGCTGGTTGAGGAACCAGAGGCGGCGCTGCGCGAAGGACAGCGTGGTCACGAGTTCTCCTTGTTCCTGGGCTGGCGGCGCAGCGCCGGGCGGGTCTTGGCGGCCTTCTTCTCTTCGAGGCTCTCGGCGAGGGCGGCCACCGTGGGCCGCTCGAAGAAGGCGCGGATGCTCATTTCCTTGCCGAGGGCCGCGCGGACGCGTCCGGCGAGGCGGGTGGCGAGGAGGGAGTGGCCGCCGAGGCCGAAGAAGTCGTCGTCGACGGTGACGCGTTCGACGCCGAGGACCTCGGCGAAGAGGCCGCAGAGGACCTCTTCCTGCGGAGTACGGGGATCACGGCCCGCGCTCCCCGTGCCGTACTCGGGGGCGGGCAGGGCGGCCCGGTCCAGCTTGCCGTTGGGGGTGAGCGGCAGCGCGTCGAGGGTGACGAACGCCGACGG
>NZ_MWIG01000613.1:0-4897 GCF_002156145.1 Streptomyces sp. NRRL B-24572
CCGCCGTCGTAGGTGACGGTGTACGGGGCGTTGGTGGCGCGGTCGGAGGCCGGGACGTAGTGCGTCTCGACCTGGTAGGTGCCGTCCTCGGGAAGGCTCGGCTGCCAGGTGTAGGTGTCACCGGAGACCGCGTCCTTGTTGTACATGTACGTCTGGTTCACCGCGTACTGCGTGTACGCCGTGTTCCCCGACGCCGGCCAGGCACCCACCGCCGCCGTACGCCCTGTCTCGCCGTTGTCGACGACGACCGCGGTGCCGGACAGCTCGCCGGTGATCGCGTTGGCGTTGTTCCAGGTCGCTCCGGACTCGGTCCACGCCTGGGTGGCGCGGTGGGCCTCCAGCTGCACCTCGGTGTCGCCGGTGGTGTGGGTCTGGTCGAAGTACAGCTTCAGGTCGGCCGAGTCGAGCTTGGTGCCGGCCGGGATGCTGGAGACCGGGAACCGGATCAGGGCACGCGAGGCGCCGGTGGAGGTGTTGCCGACGGACAGGCGCCAGTTGTCGTCGTAGTTCGTCGTCGCACCGTCCGAGGAGATCATCACGTCCTGGGCCGTGGTCGGCGTCGGAGCGATCGAGATCGTCGGGTCGATGGTCACCGGATACTGCCGCTCGGGGGCGGCCAGCCAGGTCGCGTCCGGCGTGACGACCAGGTTCCAGCCCTTGCCCGACTTCACGAGCTTCTGCGCCACGGCCGAGCTGTAGGCCGTGCCGTACGGCGTTTTGGTGTCCTTCTTCGCGTCCGTCATGAACGCGGCGAGGATGACGAGGACCGGGTCCGCGCCCTCGCCGTAGAAGGAGACGGAGCCGTCCTTGTTCTGCTTCGGCGTCAGCCCGCCGGAGTTCAGGGTGAACGTGAAGGACACCGGCCCGGACGGCTTGGCGTCCAGGACGATGTTCTCCTTCACCCGGCCCGGACCCACCACATAGGACAGGTCCGCACCGGACACCGCGTCCTTGTACGTGACCGTGTTGCCGGCCGCGACCGGCGCGAGCTTCCCCGCGCCCTCGAGGCCCAGGGTCACCGCACGCCCGCCGGCGGTCTCGAACCGCAGCAGCTTTCCGGCGTCCGAGCCGAACCGGCTGGAGGCGGCGTTCGTCGTGTTGGCGAAGGCGAAGCCCTTGTCCTGGGCCGGGACGACGGTCGGGTCGATGTCCTTCCACGACGTTCCCGCCCGGTAGCCGGTCGGGACCGCCGACACCTCGGCCTGCACCCGGCCGTCGGACAGCTGCCAGTAGCGGGCGTTCGCCGTCCGCCTCCCGGTCAGCTCCGCGACCCGCTTCGGCTTCGGCGCCGCCTTGCCCTTCGGCAGCTTCTCCCGGCTCGGCAGGACGGGAGTACCGCCGGTCACCGGCTCGACCGGCTTCGCCGGCTCGGCCTTGTCGTCGTCGTCCGAGAACCAGCCCGAGAAGGCGTCGACGATACCCTCGTCACCTTCGCCCGAAACCGGTGCCGCGTAAGCGACTTGTGGCAGCATGGTACCGGCGATCGCCGATACCACGAGGCAGGCTATTGCCCGCCCGTATTTCATTCTCACGCAAATCCCTACCTTGAGATGGTGGGCCTGACCTCGAAAGACATGCCTCAGGGCATGCCAAAGCAGGCCACCTCCCGTGTGTGGGAAGCGACCTCGCCGGACGTGATCAGGTCACAGCGGGGGGATTGTTCATCACAGAGCCGACGCCCCGTCAAGCGCTCACGCAATTGGGGCATTTCAGGGGTCGGGTTGCGGAGTTTGAGCGCGCCTTGCCGGACTTGTCGGCCGCCTGGCATTCACGTATTCGGATGGTGTATAACCCAGGCCGAATTTCAAGTCGACCGAAAGTGCGGCCATGTCCACGACGGAAGAACTGGCAGAACCGGCGGAGCGGGTGCCCGATGTGCCACGGCGTCGCCGTGGCATCGCCGCAGCGGCAGTACTGCTCCTCGCCATCGGCGGGTTCGGCACGTACCGGATGCTCGGCTCCGAGGACCCGGCCGCGCCCGGGCATGGTGCACCCGCGCGGACCGTGGCCGCCGCCGACGTGACGTACGAGGTGCTCGGTGAAGGGACCGCCGACATCTCCTATCGGGGGTCCGACGACGACAAGGCCACCGTGGTCACGAACGCCACGCTCCCGTGGAAGAAGACCGTGAGCGTCCCCGTCGGCGCCGCTCCGATCGTCCACGTCACCCTCGGCGAGAAGGGCGGCACGGCGAGCTGCACCCTCGCCGTGCGCGGTCGGCACGTCCAACGTGCCACCGCCACCGGCTCCTTCGGCCGTACGACATGCGGCGGGGAGACCTTTGCGGCCCCCGCGGCCGCCGAGGGAGCCCGCTGAACAGGTGAACGGGCGTCAACGGGCCCGTTCCGCTTCCCTTGACGCCCCTGCCCCCGTAGGACAAGACTCCGCACGGTCAAGAACCCCACGCCCCGCACGGCCTCGTTTGCGTCCCCGAACGAAGGGTTCCGTCCATGACCGCAACCGCATCCTCCGGCAGACCCGGCCCCTTTGACGTCCGCGACGGCCGTGTCGAGCTCGCGCCCGGCGCGGCCCCCGCCGACTCCCGCTTCGTCAACGACGACCTGCTCCCCGTCCCCGTGGCCGGGCGCCGCTGGACGACGTACAACTTCGCGGCCCTCTGGGTCGGCATGGCCCACAACATCCCCTCCTGGATGCTCGCCTCCGGTCTCGTCGCCCTCGGCATGGACTGGAAGCAGGCCGTCCTCACCATCGCCCTGGCCAACGTCGTCGTCCTCGTGCCGATGCTGCTCACCGGGCACGCCGGACCGAAGTACGGCATCCCCTTCCCGGTCCTCGCCCGCGCCTCCTTCGGACTGCGCGGGGCCAATCTGCCCGCCCTCGTCCGGGCCGGCGTCGCCTGCGCCTGGTTCGGCATCCAGACCTGGATCGGCGGCCAGGGCGTCTTCGTCCTGCTCGACAAGGTCTTCGGCGGCGGCTGGGCGTCGGCGTCGAAGGTCGGCGGCCATCCGTGGACGCTGTGGCTCTGCTTCGTCCTCTTCTGGGCGCTCGAACTGGCCATCATCTACCGGGGGATGGAGGCCCTGCGCCGCTTCGAGAACTGGGCCGCGCCCTTCGTGATCGTCGGCGCGCTCGCCCTCCTCGGCTGGGTCGCGGTCAAGGCGGGCGGCCTCGGCCCGCTCCTCGACCAGCCGTCGAAGCTGGGCTGGGGCGCCGACTTCTGGCCCGTCTTCTTCCCCGCCCTCATGGGCATGATCGCCTTCTGGGCGACCCTGAGCCTCAACATCCCGGACTTCACCCGCTTCGGCGCAGGCCAGCGCGCGCAGGTCTGGGGACAGAGCCTCGGACTCCCCACCACGATGACCCTGTTCGCCCTGCTCTCGGTGCTCGTCACCTCGGGCTCGCAGGCCGTGTACGGGGCACCCGTCTGGGACCCGGTGGCGCTCGCCGCGAAGACCGACAACGTCTTCGGTCTGCTCTTCGCCCTGGTGACGGTCCTGGTCGCCACCCTGTCGGTGAACATCGCGGCGAACGTGGTCTCCCCGGCGTACGACCTCGCCAACCTCGCCCCGCGACTGGTGAACTTCCGTACGGGCGCGCTGATCACCGGCGTCGTCGGCGTGCTCATCATGCCGTGGAAGCTCACCGCCACCCCCGAGCTGTACATCTTCACCTGGCTCGGCCTGGTCGGCGGCCTCCTCGGCACGGTCGCGGGCATCCTCATCGCCGACTACTGGCTCGTCCGCCGGACCGTCCTCGACCTCGAAGGCCTCTACCGGGCCGACGGCCCCTACTGGTACCGGGGCGGCTGGAACCCGGCGGCCGTCCTCGCCTTCGCGGTCGGCGGCGTCCTGGCGGTCGGAGGCTCCCACTCGGCGCCGGGAACGGGCCCGTTCCCGGAGGACGGCCTGATCCCCTTCCTGAAGCCCCTGGCGGACTACGGCTGGGCCGTCGGCCTCGCCGCCGCCCTGCTCCTCCACACCGTCCTCATGAGGCGCGGGGCAGCCGCCCGGCCGTCCTCCCGATCCAGCTGAGGTAGGACCAGACCCGGGTGTTCACGGCGGGGGTGTCGGTCGCGCACCCCTTCCCGTACGAGACGAGACCGACCACGTACGGCGTCCCCGCGACCGTGTGCACCAGGGGGCCGCCGGAGTCGTACTGGCAGGTGTCCCGCCCCGGCGCGTACGTGCAGAGCTGGGCGGCGGTGACCTGGGACATGCCCCGGGCCCCGCACGTCGGGTTGCTCATGGTGCCGAGGACCACGGTCCGCAGGACGTCGGAGGTACGGCCCCCGAACGAGGTGGTGCCCCAGCCGGGGGCCTCGACCTGCGTGTGGTCGAAGGTGCCGTGGGCGTACCGGGCGGGCAGGGCGACCGGCCGCACGTCACGGTTGAACACCACGGGCTCGGCCAGCCGGACCAGCGCGATGTCGTCGCGCTGGGTGGCGGGGTCGTAGCCGGGGTGCGGGAGGAAGGCGTCCGGGGTCGCGAGCACCGCGTGCGGACTGTCGTCCGTGCGCGTCAGGTCGTGGTCGCCGAGGAGCACGCCCACGCGCGCGGTGCTGCTGTACGAGCCGGTCAGACAGTGCGCGGCGGTGAGCACGTACCGCTCGCCGACGAGCGCCCCACCGCACATCACCCGCCGTTCCTCCAGATCCACGAGCCCCACCATGAACGGGTACTGATGGGGCCGCGCCTCCTGGCCGCCGACGACCGCGTACGCGGGCGGCGCGACGACGAGGGGGGACACCGCCATCACCGCACCCGCGACCGCCGCCATGAACTTCCTCGCCCGTCCCACCTGACCTCCGCCCTGTCGATGCCGTGACGTTTCCGCACGCCGGTCCGGCCCGCATGGGCATCAACGACGAGACCCGAACGGGGTCACCCCCCGTTGTGGGCATGCGTTCCGCCGGGGCGAAGGGGGTCCCCCCTGCTCG
>NZ_MWIG01000614.1:0-1447 GCF_002156145.1 Streptomyces sp. NRRL B-24572
GCTGCTCGTCGGCGACGCGGGCGGCCTGGTCAACCCGTTCAACGGCGAGGGCATCGCGTACGCGATGGAGTCCGGCCAGATCGCGGCCGACGTCATCGTCCAGGCGCACGCCCGCGCCACCCCCGCCCAGCGCGAGCTGGCCCTGCGGAACTACCCGCAGATCCTCAAGGACACCTACGGCGGCTACTACACGCTGGGCCGCGCCTTCGTGAAGCTCATCGGCAACCCGAAGGTCATGAAGATCGCGACCCAGCGCGGTCTGACCCACCCGCTGCTGATGAAGTTCACGCTGAAGATGCTGGCGAACCTCACCGACCCGACGGGCGGCGACGCGATGGACCGCATCATCAACGGCCTGTCGAAGGTCGCGCCGAAGGCGTGACGGAACGACGGTGCCCCCTCTCCCCCGGAGCGGGGGAGAGGGGGCACCGTCGTTCATCCGTTGCCGTTGACCGAGGCCGCCTTCTTGACCCGCTCGTCCAGCTCGGCCTTGACCTGCTTCAGGGTCTCGGCGTGCCGCTCCATGAGCTCGTTCTGGAACCCGACCTCGGCCTCGTACCAGAGGGCCACCAGCTCCGTCCGCTTCTTGCAGGCCACGTCCTGCTTCGCGGCGGCGATCGCCCTGGCGGTGCCGAACTCGGCCTCGGACTCCAGCCCGAGGGCCTTCTGCGGGGAGACGGGATCGGTGACGCGGTACCCCTTCTCGGCCATGCACGCCGACCACGCCCCGACGGCCTCCACCACCTTCGGGGTCTCCCTGGCCCGGATGGACGCCTCCGACTCCATCCCGAAGACGTAGAGCAGGTCCACGGGGTCCTTCTTCTCCGCGAAGAGCGCGAGGTGGCCCTCCCGGCCGCAGCCGCCGACCGGCACCTTCTGCCCGTTGACCGTCCGGCCGCTGTCGGTCCTCCGCGACTCCTCAAGAGTGCGCGGGGGAGGAACGAGGCGGCCTCCCGGCCCGGTCCTGAGCGGCGGACCGGTCAGCACCAGCCGCTCGGCCGGAGGGAGCGAGTCCCCGGGCAGCTTGTCCGGTGCGGGGGCGGGACCGCCGGGCCTCGCGTACCCGTACCGCGCCACCGTCGCCTCGTCCGTGACCCCGTACCGCGACGACGTGCCCCTGGGGCGCGGCGCGGGCCGGACCGGCGGCCGGTACGTGAACCCGAACCGCTTCATGCATTCCACCGTCAGCAGGTCCTGCGCCTTCTCCAGACTGTGGATCTGCTCGTCCGTCGTCCTGTACGGATCCAGGGGGTACGCCAGCTGTGCGGCGGGCACCTCGGCCGGGTCGGACAGCGGCTTCGCGCCGGCGGAGACGGGCGGTTCGCCCGAGGAGCAGGCGGTGAGCAGAAGCCCCGCACCCAGCAGGAGGGCGACGGCCGGACGGGACGTGCGGGGACGCATGGAGAACTCCGGGGACGGCGGACGGGCGGACGGGCGGACGGGCGGA
>NZ_MWIG01000615.1:0-899 GCF_002156145.1 Streptomyces sp. NRRL B-24572
AGTCCGGGGCGTCCTTGATCAGGGCCTTCTCGTACGGGATGTGGAGCCCGTCGTCGAGCAGGGCGCTCGGCTCCAGGGGGACGAAGGCGTCCCGGCTGAACAGGCCCGTGCGGACCGCTGCCCATTCGGGGATGCCGGTCGCGTCGTCCAGGTACACCTCGTCCACGGTTCCGATCTTGTGTCCGTTCCGGTCGAACGCCTTGCGGCCGATCAGGCTGCGCGGATCGATATCGGTCTGCACGGTCCCTCCAACTGGTCGCAACTGCTCTACACCCCTACGAAAGTGCACAACTGGGATGTCGGCCACTTGAGCGATGGGAGCCGCAACCTCGCTGGTAGGCTGGTTGTGGCTGTCGACCCCGTGCGGGAGAGTCCCCCGGAGAAACCTTCCGGTGGGCGCCGAAGGAGCAAATCCTCCCCGGAATCTCTCAGGCCCCTGTACCGCGCGGACGAGGTCACTCTGGAAAGCAGAGCGGAATGTCCGACGGCGTTTCGCTCTCACCGACGGTGAAAGCCGGCGTGCCGCGAGGCGTGCCGGTGAAACTCTCAGGTTGAGATGACAGAGGGGGAGGCCGTCCGGGTACCCGCGCCGTGGTGCCCCTCGCAGGTCGTGACGACCAGGAGGCCTCCGTACATGACCGCCAACCGCACTCCGCTCTCCGAGNNGCTCGCCGACCGCAACCAGGTCCTCGCCCCGATGATCGGTCTCGGCTACTACGGGACCTTCACCCCGCCGGTGATCCTCCGCAACGTCATGGAGAACCCCGCCTGGTACACGGCCTACACGCCGTACCAGCCGGAGATCTCCCAGGGCCGCCTGGAGGCCCTGCTGAACTTCCAGACCATGGTCGCCGACCTCACCGGTCTACCCACCTCCGGCGCCTCCCTCCTCGACGAGG
>NZ_MWIG01000616.1:0-2844 GCF_002156145.1 Streptomyces sp. NRRL B-24572
CGCCCTGCCCCGTACCGCCGACCTGCTCGTCACCCTCCTCGCCGTGCAGAAGGCGGGCGCCGCCTACCTGCCCGTCGACACCGGCTTCCCCGCCGACCGGGTGCGCCGCATGCTCGCCGACGCCGACCCCGCCGTCCTCGTCACCACCCGCGAACTGCTGCCCCGCCTGCCCATGGCCGCCGTGCCCACCCTGCTCGCCGACGAGGCCGACACCTCCGCCCACCCGGAGACCGACCTCGACGTCCGCGTACCGGGCGGCACCGGCGCCTACGTCATCCACACCTCCGGCTCCACCGGCCTGCCCAAGGGCGTCGTCGTCCCGCGGTCCGCGCTCGACAACTTCCTGCGCGCCATGGCCGACCGCTGCGCCATGACCCCCGACGACCGGCTCCTCGCCGTCACCACCGTCGGCTTCGACATCGCCGGCCTGGAGCTCTACCTGCCGCTCGCCACCGGCGGCACCGTCGTCCTCGCCGAGCACGACACCGTCCGCGACCCGGAGGCTCTGCGCGCCGCCGTCACCCGCCACGGCATCACCGTCATGCAGGCCACCCCCACCCTGTGGCGGGCCGCCACCGGACGGGACGCCGGCTTCCTCGCCGGGATCCGCGTCCTCGTCGGCGGCGAGGCCCTGCCGCCCGCGCTCGCCGCGACGCTCACCGCCTCGGCCGCCTCCGTCCTCAACGTCTACGGCCCGACCGAGACCACCATCTGGTCCACCGCCGCCCCCGTCGACGACCCGGCCGCCGTCCACATCGGCACCCCCCTCGACAACACCCGCGTGTACGTCCTCGGCGACGGGCTCCGCCCCGTCCCGGCCGGAGTCCCCGGCGAGCTGTACCTCGCCGGCGCCGGCCTGGCCCGCGGCTACCTGGGCCGCCCCGGCCTCACCGCCGAACGCTTCCTCCCGGACCCGTACGGCCCGCCCGGCACCCTCATGTACCGCACCGGCGACGTGGTGCGCCGCACCGCCCACGGCGCCCTGGAGTACGTCGGCCGCGGCGACCAGCAGGTCAAGCTGCGCGGCTTCCGCATCGAGACCGGCGAGATCGAGGCCGTCCTCGGCGCCCACCCGGACGTCACCACGGCCGCCGTCACCGTCCGGCCCGACGCCTCCGGCGAACCCCGCCTCGTCGCGTACGTCGTCGGCGCCGCCCCCGTCTCCGTCCTGCGCGAGCACCTGTCCGCCGCCGTCCCCGAGTACATGGTGCCGAGCGCCTTCGTCACCCTCGACGAACTCCCGCTCACCGCCAACGGCAAGCTCGACCGCAAGGCGCTCCCCGAGCCCGCCGAGACCACCGACACGACCGGCCGGCCGCCCCGCAACCCGCACGAGGAGATCCTCTGCGGACTCTTCGCCGAGATCCTCAACAGGCCCCGGATCTCCATCGACGACGACTTCTTCGCCAGTGGCGGCCACTCCCTCGCCGCCATGCGGCTCGTCAGCCGCATCCGCTCGGTCCTCGACGTCGACCTGCCCATCGGCACGCTCTTCGAGGCCCCCACCGTCGCCGCCCTCGCGGCCCGGATCGGCGGCGCGACCGCCACCCGCGCCCCGCTCGTCGCCGGCCGCCGCCCGGAGCGGCTGCCCGCCTCCTTCGCACAGCAGCGGCTGTGGTTCCTCAACCAGTTCGAGGGCGAGGGGAGCGCCACGTACAACGTGCCCGTCGCGCTCCGCCTCACCGGCACCCTCGACCGGGACGCGCTGCAGACGGCCCTCGCCGACCTCGTGGCACGCCACGAGACCCTGCGCACCGTCTTCACCGAGGACGCCGAAGGCCCGTACCAGCGCATCCTCCAGCCGGTCGCGCCGCCGCTCTCCGTCGAGGACGCCACCGAGGCCGAACTGCCCGCGCGGCTCTCCGCCGCCGCCCGCACCGGCTTCGACCTCGCCCGCGACCTGCCGCTGCGCGCCCACCTGTTCGCCCTCGCCCCCGACGAGCACGCCCTGCTGCTCGTCATGCACCACATCGCGGGCGACGGCGGCTGGTCGGTGCCCCTGCTCGTCAAGGACCTCACCACCGCCTACGCCGCCCGGCGCGGCGGCACCGCCCCCGCCTGGCAGCCCCTCGCGGTCCAGTACGCCGACTACACCCTGTGGCAGCAGGAGGTCCTCGGCTCCGCCGACGACCCGGCGAGCGAACTGCGCCGCCAGCTCGACCACTGGCGCACCGCCCTCGCCGACCTCCCCGAGGAACTGACCCTGCCCGTCGACCGGCCGCGCCCGCAGAGCGCCAGCGGCCACGGCGCGGAACTCCGCCTCCTCGTGCCCGCCGAACTCCACGCCGGCCTCGAAGGGCTCGCGCAGCAGCACCGCGCCAGCCTCTTCATGGTGGCGCAGGCCGCCCTCGCCGTGACCCTCTCCCGGCTCGGCGCGGGCGACGACATCCCCCTCGGCACGCCCAGCGCCGGCCGCACCAACGAGGCCCTCGAAGGCCTGATCGGCTTCTTCGTCAACACCCTCGTGCTGCGCACCGACCTGTCCGGCACCCCCGCCTTCACGGAGGTCCTCGCCCGCGTCCGGGAGACCGCGCTCGCCGCCTACGCCCACCAGGACGTGCCCTTCGAACGGCTCGTCGAGGAACTCAACCCGGACCGCTCCCTGGCCCGCCACCCGCTCTTCCAGACCATGGTGACCTGGAACAACGCCGGTCAGGACACCTCAGGACCGGGAAACGGCCCGCGCACCGCGGACCTGCCCGACCTGCGCCTGCGGATCGACGAGGTCGACACCGGCGTCGCCACCTTCGACCTGCTCGTCGCCTTCGCCGACCTGCGCACCGACCGGGGCGCACCGAACGGCCTCGCCGTACGGCTGGAGTACAGCACCGACCTGTTCGACCG
>NZ_MWIG01000617.1:0-11386 GCF_002156145.1 Streptomyces sp. NRRL B-24572
CCGCCGCCGCGCGCCGAACCCAGGACGTTCCCGCCCTGCGAGAGCACCGCGACGTCGGTCTTGCTGTTCCCCGCGTCGATCGCGAGGAGCACCCCGTTCAACCCCCCGTTCACACCCACGTGAGGTGCTCCCGGTTGTGCGCGATCAGCCGGTCGGTGAGCCCGTCGGCGTACGCGTACTGCCCGACCAGCGGGTGCGCGAGCAGCGCCTTGAACACCCGGTCGCGGCCGCCGTGCAGCGCCGCCTCCAGGGCCAGGTCCTCGTAGGCCGTGACGTTCGCGATCAGACCGGCGTACAGCGGGTCCACCGGCGCGACCGGCAGCGGCGTGGCGCCGTGCGCGCCGACCGCCGCCTGCGTCTCGATGACGGCGTCGTCCGGCAGGAACGGCAGCGTGCCGTTGTTGTACGTGTTCACCACCTGGTACGGCGAACCCCCGCCCACCCGTCTCCCACCACCACCCTCAACGGAGGGCCCTTCGGGCCCGCTGCTGCTTCCCAGCAGGGAGGCCGCCAGGTCCACGGCCGCCTCCGAGTAGAAGGCGCCGCCGCGCTTGGCGAGCAGCGCAGGCTTCTCGTCGAGCGCCGGGTCCCCGTACATCTCCAGGAGCTCCCGCTCCATCGCGGCGACCTCGGCGGCCCGCGAGGGCTTCGTGCCGAGCTCGCGCACCACCTCGTCGTGCGCGTAGAAGTACCGCAGGTAGTACGAGGGGACGACGCCGAGCCGGTCCAGGACCGGGCGCGGCAGCCGCAGGTCGCCGGCGATCGCGTCGCCGTGTTCGGCGAGCAGCCGGGGCAGCACGTCCTCGCCCTCGGGTCCCCCGATCCGTACCGCCCGCTCCCAGGTCAGGTGGTTGAGCCCGACGTGGTCGAGGTGGACCTCGGAGGGGGCGACGTCGAGGAGCTTCGCGAACTTCCGCTGGAAGCCGATGGCGACGTTGCACAGGCCGACGGCCTTGTGCCCGGCCCGGAGCAGCGCGCGCGTGACGATGCCGACGGGGTTGGTGAAGTCGATGATCCAGGCGTCGGGGTTGGTCCGGCGGACCCGCTCGGCGATGTCGAGCACCACCGGCACGGTCCGCAGCGCCTTCGCCAGACCACCGGCGCCCGTCGTCTCCTGGCCGACGCAGCCGCATTCGAGCGGCCAGGTCTCGTCCTGCTCGCGGGCGGCCTGTCCGCCGACCCGCAGCTGGAGCAGGACGGCGTCGGCGCCCTCGACCCCGGCGTCGAGGTCGCCGGTGGTGACGATCTTCCCGTCGTGGTCCTGCTTGGCGAAGATCCGCCGGGCCAGTCCGCCGACGAGGTCGAGGCGCTCGGCGGCCGGGTCGACGAGGACGAGTTCGGTGATGGGCAGGGTGTCGCGCAGCCGCGCGAATCCGTCGATCAGTTCGGGGGTGTAGGTGGACCCGCCCCCCACGACAGCGAGCTTCATGTGATGACTCAGCCCTTCACTCCGGTCAGTGTGACTCCCTCGACGAACGCCTTCTGCGCGAAGAAGAACACGAGGATCACGGGGGCCATGACCAGGACGGTCGCGGCCATGGTCAGGTTCCAGTCGGTGTGGTGCGCGCCCTTGAAGGACTCCAGGCCGTAACTGAGCGTCCAGGCGGCCGCGTTCTCGGAGGCGTAGATCTGCGGCCCGAAGTAGTCGTTCCAGCAGTAGAAGAACTGGAACAGGGCCACGGCCGCGATGCCGGGCTTCGCCATCGGGAGCACGACCCGGATCAGGGTGCGGAATTCGCCGCACCCGTCGATCCGCGCGGCCTCGACGTACTCGTTCGGGATGGTCAGCAGGAACTGGCGCAGCAGGAAGATGGCGAAGGCGTCGCCGAACGCCATCGGGATGATCAGCGGCCACAGGGTGCCGGAGAGGTCCATCTGCTTCGCCCAGAACAGGTACATGGGGATGATCACGACCTGCGGCGGCAGCATCATCATCGAGATGACGAGCAGCAGCGACAGGTGCCGGCCGCGGAAGCGGAACTTCGCGAGCGCGTACGCCACGGGGATCGAGGACACCACGACGAGGGCGGTGCCGAGCCCCGCGTACAGCAGGGAGTTCTTCCACCAGGTCAGGAAGCCCTCGGTCTGGAAGACCCGGACGTAGTTGTCCCAGTGCCAGGAGTTCGGCGTCAGGTCCCGGGTGAGCGCCTGCTGGTCGCTCATCAGGGACGTCAGGAGGACGAAGACGAACGGCAGCACGAAGAACAGGGCGGCGGCGATGCCGAGCGCGTGCACGGCGATCCAGTGCAGCAGCGCCTTGCGGCGGGCCTGCTTCAGGGCCGGGCTCGCCACGGTCCGGACGGGAGCGGTTGCGGTCGTCATGGTTCAGTCACCCGAGCCGATCAGGCCGCCGCGCCTGCGCATCAGCAGGGCGGTGAAGGCCATGGACAGTGCGAAGAGCACCAGCGCCACCACGCAGGCCGCGCCGTAGTTGAACTGGCTGAAGCCGAGGCTGTAGATGAGCTGCGGCAGGGTCAGCGTGGAGTCGTCCGGATAGCCGGGCTGGAAGGGGGCGCCGGAGCCGCCCATCACGCCCGAGGCGACCTTCGAGGCCACGATCGGCTGCGTGTAGTACTGCATCGCGCCGATGATCCCGGTGACGACCGCGAAGAGCACGATCGGCGAGATGTTCGGCAGCGTGACGTAGCGGAACCGCTGCCACGGGGACGCGCCGTCGAGTTCGGCGGCCTCGTACTGCTCCTTCGGTACGTCGAGCAGGGCGGCCATGAAGATGACCATGAGGTCGCCGATGCCCCACACGGCGAGGACGGTGAGGGCCGGCTTGGCCCAGTCCGCGTCGTTGAACCAGGAGGGGGCGGGGACGCCGACCGCGTCGAGGAGCGAGTTGACCGGTCCGGTGCCGGGGTTGAGCAGGAAGACGAAGGCGAGCGTGGCCGCCACGGGCGGGGCCAGGTAGGGCAGGTAGAAGAGGGTGCGGAAGATCCCGGCACCCGTCTTGATCTTGGTGATCAGCATGCCGACGCCGAGGCCGAAGACGACCCGGCAGGTCACCATGACGACCGCCAGCCACAGGGTGTTCTGCATGGCCGGCCAGAACTTCGGCAGGTCGGAGAAGACGTACGTCCAGTTCTCCAAGCCCCGCCAGGTCGGCGGGTTGAGGCCGTCGTACCGCATGAACGAGAAGTACAGGGTGGAGATCAGCGGATAGGCGAAGAAGAAGCCGAATCCGATCAGCCAGGGCGACATGAACAGCGCGGTGCGCAGCGCGTTGCGCCGGCGCTTCGACCGCAGGGTGTTGCGCGCCTCCGGGGAGGCGGCGGCCGGGGCGGCCGCCGCCTTCGCGGGCAGGGTGTCCGTGCTCATGAGGGGGTACCGGCCGTCACTTCGCCGCGGCGATGTCGCGGTCGATCTGGGCCGCGGCGTCCGCGAGGCCCTTCTTGAGGTCCGTGACCTGGCCGCTCTCGTACTTGTGGGCGAGGCTGGAGAGGGTCTCCTGGTAGGCGGGGCCGTTGACCGCGTTGTCCATGGTGGTGGACTCCGGGTGCTTGGCGATGTCCAGGAAGACGTCGAAGCGCTTGTCGAACTTCAGGTTCGGGGACTTGAGCGCCTCGAAGGTGGAGGGCACGTTCCCGATGGCGTTCGCGAAGCTCACCACGGCGTCGGTGTCCGTGGTCATGTACTTGACCAGCTCCCAGGCCGCGTTCTGCTTCTTGCTCTGCGGCGCGATGCCCATGATGGTGCCGGAGAGGTAGCCCTTGCCGTACTCGGCGATCTCGTCGTCCGCGACCGGCAGCGGCGCCACGCCGACGTCGAACTTCACGCCGGCGTTCTTGATGAAGTTCAGCCGCCACTCGCCGTCCAGCTGCATGGCGACCTGGCCGGTCTGGAAGGGGTGCTTGGTGCCCCACTCGTCACCGAAGGCGGTGCGGTACCTGTCGAGCTTCTCGAACCCTCCGAGCGAGTCCACCAGGGACTTCTGGTACGTCATCATCTCGGCGAAGGCCGGGTCCTTGGCGACGTTCGACTTGCCGTCCTCGGTGAAGTACGTGTGGTCCCACTGCGACATGTAGTGCTCGACGACCGTCTCGTAGCCGAGGTAGTTCGGCATGAAGCCGAGCTGCTCGTACGAGTCGCCCTTCGGCTTCGTCAGCTTCTTGGCGACCTGGGTGAACTGGGACCAGGTCTTCGGCGGGGCCTCGGGGTCGAGCCCGGCCTTCCGGAAGGCGTCCTTGTTGTAGTACAGCCCGTACGCGTCGGAGAGCAGCGGCAGGGAGCAGCGCTTGCCCTCGAACTGGGTGTACTCCTGGAGGACCTTCGGGAAGGTCTTGTCCAGGTCGAGCTTCGACTTCTCTATGAAGGGCTTGAGGTCCGCGAGCGCGCCCGAGGAGCAGAACTTGCCGACGTTGGAGGTGGTGAACGAGGAGACGACGTCCGGCCCGTTCGAGCCGCCCGCGCGCAGCGCCTGGCCGAGCTTCTCGTCGTTGATGTCGCCGACGACCTTCACCTTGATGTTCGGGTGGGCCTTCTCGAAGCGGGCGACGTTGTCCTCGATCGCCTTGACCTCGGCGGGCGCCGACCAGCCGTGCCAGAAGGTGATGGTGGTCTCGGCCTTGGGGTCGTCGGCGGCCGCGTTGTTCGCGGAGCCGGTACAGGCGGAGGCGAAGAGGGCGATCGAGGCGGTGGCGGCGAGCGCGGCGGCGGCTCTGCGCGGACGTACGGGCATGACGGGGTCTCCCTGCGGGGGCGGGTTGCGGGCTCGGTGGAACGGGGGACGGTCAGCGCGAGGTGTCGAAGACCTCGTCGCGCGTGGTGGCGAGGGCGCTTTCGAGGGCCCCGCGCAGCACGGGGCTCCGGCGTACGGCGGAGAGGACGAGCCGCGGCCGGGACGGGGCGAGGTCGGCGAGTTCGGACTGCACGCGCGCGCGGAGGGGTTCGCCGCCGGTGACGAGGGCGTCCCCGGCGAGCACGATCAGTTCGGGGTCGAGGACGGTCACGAGGGAGGCGAGTCCGACGGCGAGGCGCTCGGCGTACCGGTCGAGCAGCTCCGCGTACCGCGGGTCGTCCTCATGGGTCTCGGCGGCCCGGGAAAGGAGCCCGCTCACCACCGGTACGAACGGGTGGTCGGGGGTCTCGATCCCGGCTTCGCGGGCGAGCCGGGGGACGGCCTGGATGCCCGCGAGCTCCTGGAAGCCGCCGGAGTTGGCCTTGGTGACCTGGCGTACGAGCGGGGTGCCGGGCACGGGCAGGAAGCCGAGCTCGCCGGCGCCGCCGGTGAAGCCGCGGTGCAGCCGCCCGCCGAGGACGAGGGCGGCGCCGAGACCGCCCTCGTTCCACAGCAGGGCGAAGTCGGAGTGGCCACGGGCGGCGCCCAGGCGCTGCTCGGCGAGGGCGGCGAGGTTGACGTCGTTCTCGTACTCGAACGGCATGGGCAGGGCGGCGGCCAGCTCCTCCAGGAGGGTGGGGGAGTGCCAGCCGGGCAGGTGGGAGGCGTACCGCAGCCGCCCGGTGGCCGGGTCGAAGGCGCCGGGGGTGCCGATGACGAGGCGCCGCACGTCCGCGTGGGTGACCCCGGCCGCCTTGACCGCCCCGTCGAGGGCGTCGGTGACCTGGCGGACGACTCCGGAGGCGGAGCGGCCGGGGGTGCGGAGCTCGTACTCGCCGACGATCCGGCCGGTGACGTCGGCGACGGCGGCGTGGATGCGGTGCTGGTCGACGTCGAGCCCGGCGGCGTACGCGGCCCGCGCGTCGACCGCGTACAGCTGCGCGTTCGGCCCGGGCCGGCCCTCGGTGGTACCGGTCGCGACGACGAGCCCGGCCGCTTCGAGACGGGCGAGCAGCTGGGAGGCGGTCGGCTTGGACAGCCCGGTGAGCTTCCCGATCCGCGTCCGCGAGAGGGGGCCGTGCTCCAGGAGCAGGTCCAGGGCGGCCCGGTCGTTCATGGCCCGCAGGACGCGCGGGGTGCCGGGGGTTCCGGGAGTCGTACCGGCCATGACGGTCGCACCTGCCCTCGTACGGTGACACACACTGTTAGGAAAGTTTCCTATTCGGTTGGGAGGAAGGTAAGGCGGCCGTCACCGGGGCGTCAATACCCGGGAACGCGACACGCCCCCGAAGGCAACCGAAGAGTTACCCGCGGGGGCGCGAAGAGAACGGAGGGACCTACTTGGAGAGGTCCGGCCTCGGCAGCGGGGTCGCCGCCGCCGACTGGGGCGAGGTCGTCGAGGCGAAGGCCGACGGGGCCGCCATGCCGGCCGTCGGGTCGGCCTTCGCCTCCTCGGCCTGGGGCGGTATCCCGCCCACGATCCGGACGCCGGCCTCGTCCAGACCCCGCTTGATGCGCCAGCGCAGCTCGCGCTCCACGCCCAGCTTCTTGCCCGGCATCGTCTTCGCCGAGACCCGGATCGTCATCGAGTCGAGCAGCACCTCGCTCAGACCCAGCACCTCCACCGGACCCCACAGGCGCTCGTCCCAGGGCTCCTCCTTCGCCATGGAGTCCGCCGCCTCGGTGATCACGGCCTTCACCGCGTCCAGGTCCTCCGTCGGCCGGACGGTCACGTCCACGCCCGCCGTCGCCCAGCCCTGGCTGAGGTTCCCTATCCGCTTGATCTCGCCGTTGCGCACGTACCAGATCTCGCCGTCCACCCCGCGCAGCTTGGTCACCCGCAGGCCCACCTCGACGACCTCGCCGGAGGCCACGCCCGCGTCGATCGAGTCGCCGACGCCGTACTGGTCCTCCAGGATCATGAAGACACCGGACAGGAAGTCCGTCACCAGGTTCCGCGCGCCGAAACCGATCGCCACACCGGCCACACCGGCCGAGGCGAGCAGCGGCGCCAGGTCGATCTTGAAGGCGCCGAGGATCATCAGCGCGGCCGTGCCCAGGATCAGGAAGGACGCCACCGAGCGGAGCACCGACCCGATCGCCTCCGAGCGCTGCCGCCGCCGCTCGGTGTTGACGAGGAGACCGCCGAGCGTCGTCCCCTCCACCGCCTGCGCCGAGCGGTTCATCCGCTCGATCAGCTTCGTCAGGGCCCGCCGGACGGCCATCCGGAGCAGCAGCGCGACGACCAGGATCAGCAGGATGCGCAACCCGGTGTTCAGCCAGGTGGACCAGTTCTCCTCCACCCAGCTCGCCGCGCTCGTGGCCCTCTCCGCGGCCTCGTCCAGGGTCACCGGCATCGGTTCGGGTTCGGTGGCAGCCGCCAGGGCGGACCAGGACACGGGACAACCTCCAGGCATCGCGTACGCAGGCCATCCACAGTAACGGGGCGTCGGATGTGCTCCCGTAGCCCTGTTCGAGGGAGAGACGGACCTCACCTGGGCACATACCGGGGAGAGATGCCGATGTGGTCGAGAACACTCCGGGGCCGCCACCCCGATCCCGGTACGTGGTGGCGCCGCGACCGGGCATGAGGAGAAACTGAGAGCAGTTCGTCCCGGCGCGAGCCACGCGCCGCCGGCGTCATAGGAGGCATCCGTGCCGCATGTCCTGGTCCTCAACGCGTCGTACGAGCCGCTCGGCGTCGTACCGCTCCGCCGCGCACTCGTCCTCGTACTGGAGAACAAGGCTCTCTGCCTCGAGGAGTCCGGCGCCTTCCTGCACAGCGAGACCCAAGTCCTCCCCGCTCCCAGCGTGGTGCGACTGAAGCGCTTCGTGCGGGTCCCCTACCGGGGGCCCGTTCCCTTGACCCGCCGAGCGCTCTTCGCGCGCGACGGCGGGCGCTGCGCGTACTGCGGGGCCGTCGCCACCAGCGTCGACCACGTCATCCCGCGCAGCCGCGGGGGCACGCACGCCTGGGAGAACGTGGTGGCGGCCTGCCGCCGCTGCAACCACGTCAAGGCCGACCGGCACCTGCGCGAGCTGGGCTGGCGGCTGCGGCACCAACCCGCCCCGCCGACCGGCCTGGCCTGGCGGATCATCGGGACCGGCCACCGGGACCCCCGCTGGCTGCCGTACCTGGAACCGTACGGCGCCGAGGACGTGATGGCCCGGATCGACTCCGTCGCAGACACCCCCGTGAGGGCGCTGACGACGAGTTGAGCCGGGCCTTTCGCGTACGCGATTCGTGTACGCGGGGGCCTTCGGTACGGAGCGGCGCGCCCCTCAGGGGGCGGGTCGCTCCTCCGGCGTGTCCTCGGGTGCTTCCGGCGGGGCCACCGCATACGTCTCCACCGACCAGAGCGAGTACCCGAACCGGGTCGCCCGCGTCTCCCCCTGCACCCGCAGGAAGCGGGTGTCCGCCGCGTCCATCCGGACCGACTCCCGGCCGCCCTTGCCGTCCGCGACGGTCGCCGCCGTCCGCCAGATCCGCCCGTCGGCGGAGACCTGGACCCGGTAGCGGGAGGCGTACGCGTCCTGCCAGTGCAGCACCACCTGCCCTATCCGGGCCGGCTCGGGCAGCTCCAGCTGCCACCAGGCGCCGTCCTCCGCCGGGGAGGACCAGCGGGTCGCCGGGTCGCCGTCCACCGCCGAGGCGGCCGGGAAGTCCGGGGTCTCGTCGCCCGAGGAGGAGGCCGTCGCCGCCCGCGCCAGGTCCGGGCCCGCCGTCCGCGGGAAGGCCCGCACCGTCAGGACCCGCTCCTCGCCCGCGAAGGACACCGGCACCCGGTACGAGCCGGCCGGCACGCCCGCCGCCACCGACACCTCCAACGGGACGCTCGTCCGCGCGCCGCGCTCCACCACGGCCTGCCGCGGCAGCCGCACCACGATCCCCTTCGGGGCCTTCGCCGTCAGCTCCCCGCGGACCTCGCCCGCACGCCGGCCCGTCAGCTCCACGTCCACCCGCTGCGCCGGGCCGCCGATCTCCGCGTCCGTCTCGGTCCTGGCGAGGTCGAGACCGGCGCGCGGCCCGTCCGCGAACCACGGCACGAGCGAGCGCACCTCGGGCACCGGCCCTTCGCCGCTCCACACGACCCGCAGCGCGTCCGCCTTCAGCCCCTTCAGCTCCGTCTGCGTCCAGCCGGACGCCGACAGCGGGCCGAGCGGCCGCCAGCCCTCGCCGGGGACGTACGCCTCCACGCGCGCGTCGCCGGCCCTGTCCGGCTCGGTCATGACCGTCAGGGCCTCCACGGGCCGCGCCCGGTCGAGCCGCACGGTGTACGAGCCGGGGGCGCGGTCGGCCCGCGACGCCGGGGTCCGGTCGGCGCCGGTCCAGGCCGCCGACTCCTTCACCGCGCGCGTGAGGAACGGATCGAGGACCCCCGGGCCGACCGTCACCCGGCCCGCCTTCAGGGCCTTCTGCTGCGTCTCCAGGGCGAGCTGCGCCCGCCAGGCCGCCGCGCCGTCGCCGCGCGCCTGGGCGAGGAGCATGTCGACCGCCGTCTCGCCCGCCCGGCCGTACCGGGAGAGCTGCTCCAGCCAGGGACCCGTCTCGTCGTCGAGGGTCCCGTCGGCGGTGGCCGTGAGCCGCTCGGGGGCCCGGCGCATCACCGTGAACGCGTCCCGCAGCTCGCGCGCCGCCTTCTCCCGGGCGGCCGTGCCGGCCGCGCCGGTGCTCGTGCGGGACGCCCAGAACGCCGCCAGGAGCGGCTTCAGATAGGCCGATTCGCCCGCCGGGTCCAGGATCGACGAGGAGCCGTTCCCGGCGAGGGCGCGCAGCGCCTCGCGGGCGGCCGGGTCCGGGCCCGCGAGGTCGTCCACCGCCGCCCGCCAGGACTCGCGGGGCCGGTAGCCCCGCGGGTTCCAGGCGTAGTCGGCGGTGGTGAAGAGCGGGACGCGGGAGGCCGCGGGCTGCTCCATGGCGTGCGCGAGGAACGCGGCGGAACCGGCGGCCACGCCCGGCTCCCGGCCGGTGGCGGGGCCGAGGAACAGCCGGTCCTGCGCGTAGTCGTTGACCGGGTAGTTGTCCATGGTGACCAGCGGGTGGTCGCCGAGGGCCTTGCGGGCACCCGCCAGTTCGCCGCCGGTGATCGTGCGCGGCACGACGCCGACGCCCGTCCACGCCACCCGCACCTCCGCGTCGAGCTCCTGGGCGAGCTTCGTGCGGTACGCGGTCGTGCCGTCCTGGTAGTACTCCGTCGGCATCACCGTCAGCGGCTCGGCGTCCGGGTGCCGCTCGGCGAGGTGCGCGGCGACGGCGTTCGCCACGCGCGCGTGGGCGGTGGCCGCGGCCTCCGGTCCGCGCCCGAAGGCGTCGGCGTCCTTGTCGCAGTGCCACTCGTCGTAGGACGAGTCCTGGAACTGGAGCTGGAAGGAGCGCACCCCGAGCTCCCACATCGCGTCCAGCTTCCGCGTCAGCGCCGTCACGTCGCCGGCCGAGGCCAGGCACATGGACTGGGCGGGCGCCACGGCCCAGCCGAGCGTCACGTGGTTCCTGCGGGCCCGCTCGGCGAGCGCCCGGAACTCGTCCTGCTGCGCGGCCGGGTAGGGCTCGCGCCACTGCGCCTGGCGGTACGGGTCGTCCCCGGGCGCGTACAGATAGCGGTTCTGCTTGGTCCGGCCCAGGAAGTCCAGCTGGGCGAGCCGCTGGTCCAGGGTCCAGGGGCGGCCGTAGAAGCCCTCGGTGACGCCGCGCTCGGCCGTGCCGGGCCAGTCGCGGACGACGACCCCGGGGATCTCCCCGCCGGGGCCGATGAGCTGACGCAGCGTCTGGACGGCGTGGAACAGGCCGTCCTCGCCGACCCCGTCCAGGACGACGGTGTCCCGCCCCTGGAAGCGGCCCGTCGCGAGCCGGTAGCCGCCGCGCGGCAGATCGAGGCGCTCGGGCACGCGCAGCGCGGCCAGTGCCGCCTCCGCGCCGGAGCCGGAGCCGGAGCCGTCGCCGGAGGGCCCGGCGACCCGCAGGACCGGGCCCCGGCCCGGCAGGCCGGTGCGGACGGTCCGTACCCCGGCGGCCCGGAGGAGTTCGCGCAGGGCGGCGAGGGCGTNNCGCCGAGGAGGCCGCCGATGACGGCGGCGGCGACGGCCGTCGCGGTGCGCTTCCTGCGCCCGAGGTGCACGAGCGGTCTCCCTTCGGCAGGACCCGGCGGCTCCGCCGGTTGGTCACGAATGAATCACGAGCCCACCACCCGTCGCACTGGGGTGTCAATGCGCGTGGCCGATGTGTCGGCTTTGCCCGGCGAGCCGTCGGCGAGGTGACGTCACTTCGCCACGTTCCGCCGGTAAAACGAGGTGCGCTGGGTAGGGCTCTGTCGTTGCCCAGGTCGAACCTGTCGAGACGAATCGGGAGACCCCCGTGACCACGACCGCCCGCCACCTCGGACGGATACGCATCCCCCAGCAGTCGGCGCAGGCCGGTGAACCGCTGACCAGCGAGCCGCCGCTGCCCGACGCGTCACCCCTCACCAGTGAGCCGCCCCTCGCCGTGGCGGCCCCCCTGACCAGCGAACCCACCGCCCCCGGCAGCGCGGCCGGCCCGGAGTCCCCCGGAGTGTGCAGTGACCCTGGCCCGTCTCGCCGCCCGTCACGGCGTCGCCACCGTCCACA
>NZ_MWIG01000618.1:0-12554 GCF_002156145.1 Streptomyces sp. NRRL B-24572
CCGCCGCCCATGGATTCCCTGGCGGCGGCGGGAGTACTGCGCTGGGAAGCCGAGCTGGCGCCCGGAGCGGCGTTCACACTCCGGCTGCGCGTGCGCGGGGAGTGGGCCGCCCGCCCCACCGCCTCCTCGGGTGCGGGCTCCGGGCGGCCCGGCGGCCACCTCCTTGCCGAGGCCCGCGCCGAGGGCGACGATCCGAGGCCGGGGGAACTGCTCCGCGCCTCCGTGGAGGACCTGCGGGCCCTGCTCCAGCGCGACCCGGCCCACCCCGCGGACGTGTACCTCGCGGCCGGCGTCCCCTGGCGCTGCGGACCGGCCACCGCCGAGGCCCTCTGGGCGGCCCGCATGTCCTTGCCCCTCGGCACCCGGCTCGCCGCCACCACCCTGCGTGCCCTCGGGCGCACCCAACTCTCCGGCAGTGGACCCGAGTCCGGCCGCCTTCAGGGACCGCTCAGGGACGCGGGCCCCCACCTTCCGCCCCGCTGCACGGGCATCGAAGCCACCCTCGCCTTTCCGGCCGTGCTCGCCGAGGCCCGCCGCTGGGGGCTCCCGTCCGCGGACCTGGAGGAGCTGCTTCCCGTGGCGGAGCGCTGCCTCGACTGGCTCCGGCGTACAGTCGGCCGGGACGGGTTCGTGCCGGACCCGGGGCCCGCCGGGCCCTGGCGGGCCGAGACCCAGGCACACGCGCACCGCGCCGCCCTGCTCGGTGCCGACCTCCTCGACGGCTGCGGTCGGCCCGGGGGAGACGCCCTGCGCGACGCGGCGAGGACCCTGCGCGAGCGGTTCCGGCGAGAGTTCTGGCTCGACGACCCGGCGGGGGGCCGACCCGCCGTCGCCCGCGCACCGGAGGGACGGACCTGGCCCCAGCTGGGCGGCTGGGCCGCGCACCTGCTCGACACCGGGCTGCTGGGCGGCGGCCGGTACGCACCCGGCCTCCTGGACAGGACGGAGAGCGAACAGGTGGCCAGGCTGCTCGGCACCCCGGCGCTCGACTCCGGCTGGGGACTGCGCAGCCTGGGGACCAAGGAGCCGGGCCACAACCCCTTCGGTCACCGGGCCGGAGCGGTACGGGTGCACGAGACGGCGGTCGCCGTGGCCGGTCTCGCCGCCGCCGGTCACGAGAAGGAGGCCGCCTCCCTGCTGCGGGGGCTGCTCGACGCGGCGGAGGCCTTCACCCATCGGCTCCCCGAGATGTACGCGGGAGAGCAGCGGACGACGGGCGGACGCCCGGTGCCTCACCCGGCGGCGTGCCGGCCTGCGGCCGTCGCGGCCGCCGGAGCGGTCCATGCGCTGCTCGCCCTCGCCGGCATCAGACCCGATGCGCCGGGCCGGTCCGTGTCGGTGCACCCGCTGGCCTCGGCCCCGCTCGGCGCGATCCGGTTGTCGGGGCTCGTGGTCGCCGGCGAACCCTTCGCCGTGCGGGTCGGCAGGTTGGGTCTCGGTATGGTCGAGGAGGCCGCAGAGGGCCTTCAGCTGGGGGTGTGACGAGATGCCGGGTGCTGAGACGAGGGGAGCCCCGCGGCGCGGTGAGGAAGTCGTGGCCGATGCTTCCGCGAGGCGTGTTTATCGTCAGGAAGACGACTATGATCGCGGCATGCCTCCCTACGACCCTTCGGCCTTCCCTCCCTTCGCCGTGACCGTCGATCTGGTCGTGCTCACCGTGCGGCGCCACGCACTGTGCACCCTGGTCGTGCGGCGAGGAGAGGCGCCGTACCAGGGGCGTTGGGCGCTGCCCGGCGGTTTCGTCCAGGCCGACGAGGACCTCGGTGCCGCGGCGGCGCGCGAGCTGGTCGAGGAGACCGGCCTCTGCGCCCATGATCCGGCCGCCCCGCCGCCCGTACCGAGCAACGGCGCACACCTGGAGCAGCTGGCCACATACGGGGCTCCCGACCGCGACCCGCGGATGCGGGTGGTGAGCGTCGCGCACCTGGCGCTGGCACCGGACCTTCCCGCGCCGCGTGCGGGCGGTGACGCGAACAGCGCCCGCTGGGCCCCGGTCGAGGAGCTCCTCGGCGAGGACGAGACCGCCGCGGCCGAGGACGGAGGGCCGGGGGCACTCGCCTTCGATCACGCCCGGATCCTCGCGGACGGGGTGGAGCGTGCCCGCTCCAAGATCGAGTACTCCTCCCTGGCCACGGCCTTCTGCCCGCCGGAGTTCACGGTCGGAGAACTGCGACGCGTCTACGAGGCCGTCTGGGGCGTGTCCCTGGACCCGCGCAACTTCCACCGCAAGGTGACCGGCACGCCCGGCTTCCTGGTCCCGGCCGGAGGAACCACGACCCGTCAGGGAGGGCGCCCCGCGCAGCTCTTCCGGGCAGGTGGGGCCACTCTTCTCAACCCGCCGATGCTGCGTCCCGAGGTCTGAGAGCCGTGCGCGTCCGGCACTCCTGGGCGCCAAACCTGCACTGAAAGTCCGAAATGTGGCGTTATCTTGCTGCGGTAGCGCCGCCCTGCCGCGGAGCGGTGTCACCTACCGCGAGAGAAGCGATGCTCCAGGCAATCGGACTGACCAGCACTCCCCGCCGCGATCGCCCGCCCGCCGTGGACGATCTGACCTTCGACGCCCGGCCGGGCGCCGTGACCGCGCTCCTCGGCCCCCGGGGATCCGGCAAGACCACCGCGCTCCGGCTCATGCTCGAACTCGAGCCGGGCCGTGGGATCACCTACTTCCGCGGCCGGCCGCTGCACCGCATCGCCCACCCCCCTCGCGAGGTCGGCGTGCTCCTCGGTGACGTCCCCGGGCACCCCTCCCGCACCCTCCGGGGGCAGCTCCGGATGCTCTGCGCCGCCACGGGAGCCCCTGCCGCACGGGTCGATGAGCTGGTGCGGGCCGTGGGTCTTACCGGCCTGGAGCGCCGGCGGATCGGCACCCTGCCGATCGGTGCGGATCGTCGACTCGGGCTCGCCTCGGCCCTGTTGGGCACCCCCCACACCCTGCTGCTCGACGAGCCCGCCGCAGGTCTCTCCGTACCCGAGAGCGAGTGGCTGTACGGGCTGTTGCGCGCGCACGCCGCGGAAGGGGGAACCGTGCTGTACACCACGGAGGATCCCAAGGACGCGGCCCGCAACGCCGACCGTGTCGTCACCCTCGACGGGGGTCGGCTCGTCGCGGACCAGGAGGCCGTCGAGTTCGCCCGTACCCGCTTGCGTCCCCGGGTCGTCGTCCGGACCCCGCACGCCGCACGCCTGGCCGCGGTCGTGACCCAGGAGGCCAGGGCCGCCCGTCGTCCCGTCGAGGTGGTCGCCGAGGACGGCAATCGTCTGTCGGTCTACGGCAGTGACTGCGCGGCCGTCGGCGACACCGCCTTCCGGCACGGCGTACCGATCCACCGGCTCGCCGACGAAAGGGGAGGCGACGGCGGCGCTGTGGCCGCCGGGCATGCGTGGCAGGCTTCGGGAGGCGAGGGGGCCGGGAGCTCCGCGAGCCGTGTCGCCACGCCGGCGGGTGCCGGGCAGCCCCCGGCGGCCGCGGGACGGGAGACCGCGGGCGGACGGCGAGGTGCCGTCCGGAGGCCTCCGCGCTCACCCCTGCGCCCGCTGCGGTACGAGGTCCACCGGCTCCTGGGTGTGCCCTCCACCCCGCTCGTCGTGGCCGGCGTCCTGCTCGTCTCCGTGACGCTCGCCCTGCTCCTCGGCCGTGGCGGCCGAGCCGAGCTGCCCGCCGTCCTCGCCGGCTGGCCTGCGATCTCCCCGCTGCCACCCGCGGCCCTCGGCGCCGGGCTGCTCGGCGCCTTCGCCTTCGGCGAGGAGTACCGCTATCCCGCGCTCACCACGGGGCGCGGAGCCGTGCCCCGCAGGCCGGGCCTGCTGCTCGCGAAACTCGCCGTGGCCGCGGTCGTGGCCCTTGCGATCGGAGTGCTCGTCGTGGCGGTCGACCTCTCGGCCCTGCGGTTCGTCCACGGCGGCGAGTTGGTCCCCGTGCCGAGGAACTGGCCGACCCTCTGCGCGAATTGGCTGGGTCTGGTCGTCGGCTGCGCATGGGCCGGGGTGCTGGGGGCCGGAGTGTTCCGGGCCGCCGCGGCCGGGGTGGCGGCGGTGCTCGCGGTGCCGGTCGCCTTCGTTCCGCTGCTGCAGAAGGTGCTGACCGGGCCGTCGGTGCGCTCGGCGGCCGGACTCCCGGCGAGGCTGCGCGAGTTCGCGGGACCGCAGTGGTCCCCGGCCCTGGACCGGTGGCTCGCGGGGGTGCTGCGGGTGGTCGGACAGCCCGCGGGGGTGGCGCTCTCGCTGACGTTGACAGGGCTGCTCTGCGCCTATGTGTTCACCGGCCTTCGCCGCAGGGCTCGTTGGTGATCACTTGCGGACCTAAAGGTTCCGGTTCCTCGTCAACTTCCTTGAAATCCGCCGCGTATGCCCGATTAATCGTCAATTGTGTAGGGGGTGCCGATCACCCTTTCGTGTGCTTTTCACCAAAGACCTCAAGGGTCACGGAGGCAACGCCGACAAAGGATGCGTGAGTACCCTTGCGCACACCATGATGACCGCCGCCCGCCCCGTCGACTCAGGCCTCGGCGCCCCGGGCGATCTCGACCGCTACCCCTACCCGGAGGCGCCCACCGCCGGTCGTGTGGGCCCGCCCGCCTGGGAGGGGGTGGACACCGACCTGGGCCGAGTCGGCCGCCGGACCGCCGGCAACCGGGGCCGCGGGTTGCACGGGCAGCTCGTCCAGCAGCTCGGCCAGATGATCGTCTCCGGCGACCTCGGCGCCGACCGTCCGCTCGTCCCCGAAGAGATCGGCCAGCGGTTCGAGGTCTCGCGCACCGTCGTGCGCGAGTCGCTGCGCGTGCTGGAGGCGAAGGGGCTCGTCAGCGCCCGCCCGAACGTCGGTACGCGGGTCAGGCCCGTCAGCGACTGGAACCTCCTCGACCCCGACATCATCGAGTGGCGCGCCTTCGGCCCGCAGCGCGACGACCAGCGCCGCGAGCTCAACGAGCTGCGGTGGACGATCGAGCCCCTCGCCGCCCGCCTCGCCGCCGGGCACGGCCGCGAGGACGTGCAGCAGCGCCTCGCGGACATGGTCGAGATCATGGGGCACGCGTTCGCCCAGGGCGACGGCATCACCTTCTCCCGGGCCGACACGGAGTTCCACTCCCTCCTCATCCAGCTGGCCGGGAACCGCATGCTGGAGCATCTCTCCGGCATCGTCGCCGCCGCGCTCCAGGTCTCCGGCGGCCCCGCCACCGGCTGTGACCGGCCGAGCGAGGCCTGCCTGGCCCACCACGCCCGGATCGTGGACGCGCTCGGCGCCGGGGACGCCCACGGAGCCGAGAACGCCATGCGGCAGCTGCTCACGGTCCACCCCGAGGTGGAGCGCGTCGTCCCCGCCCCTCGCGAACACTGACCCGCGGGCCGTGGCCAGGAGCGCGGAGGCGCACGCACCGCGTGCCGCCGGGTCCGAGCACCACCCGGGGGGCGACAGGGTCTCCCCGGGTGGCGCCCGGGTTCCGGAGGTGCGAATGTGCCGTGATCGACCGCACTGGCCGTTTCGTCGCAAATGAGGTGTGACTCGGGCCACGAAGATTGGGCGTAACACTCCTCCGAGCCGTGCGATGACCTAAGAGGTGACAGCCGAGGAAGGAATACAGCAGCCGACAGAGGCGCTGTGCAGTTCCCCGGTCCAGCCCGCGCCGTCGGCACATTCCCCGTCGACGGTCGTCGGCTCCAGCCCGATCCAGGGCGGGGCCGGAAGCCGTTTCCATCGTTCCGAGAGGTTGTTCGTGTCGGCCAGCACATCCCGTACGCTCCCGCCGGAGATCGCCGAGTCCGAGTCTGTGATGGCGCTCATCGAGCGGGGAAAGGCTGATGGGCAGATCGCCGGCGATGACGTGCGTCGGGCCTTCGAAGCTGACCAGATTCCGCCAACCCAGTGGAAGAATGTTCTGCGCAGCCTCAATCAGATCCTCGAGGAAGAGGGTGTGACGCTGATGGTCAGTGCAGCGGAGTCGCCGAAGCGCGCCCGCAAGAGCGTCGCAGCGAAGAGCCCGGCCAAGCGCACCGCCACCAAGACCGTCACCGCCAGGACGACCGTGACGAAGACCACCGTCTCGGCCTCCACGGCCGCCGCGGCCGAGGGCACCGACCCGGCCGACGAGGCCGGATCGCCCGCCAAGAAGGCGGCCGCGAAGAAGACCGTCGCCAAGAAGGCGGTGGCCAAGAAGACCGTCGCCAAGAAGACGGCGGCCAAGAAGACCACGTCCAAGAAGGACGCCGACGAGCTCATCGAGGGCGAGGAGCTCCTCGAGGACGTCGCGCCCGGCAAGGGTGAGGACGAGGAGACCGAGGGCGAGAGCAAGGGCTTCGTCCTGTCCGACGAGGACGAGGACGACGCGCCGGCCCAGCAGGTCGCCGTCGCCGGCGCCACCGCCGACCCGGTCAAGGACTACCTCAAGCAGATCGGCAAGGTCCCGCTGCTCAACGCCGAGCAGGAGGTCGAGCTCGCCAAGCGCATCGAGGCCGGTCTGTTCGCCGAGGACAAGCTCGCGAACTCGGACAAGCTCGCCCCGAAGCTCAAGCGCGAGCTGGAGATCATCGCCGAGGACGGCCGTCGGGCCAAGAACCACCTCCTGGAGGCCAACCTCCGACTGGTGGTCTCGCTGGCCAAGCGCTACACCGGCCGCGGCATGCTCTTCCTGGACCTGATCCAGGAGGGCAACCTGGGTCTGATCCGCGCCGTCGAGAAGTTCGACTACACCAAGGGCTACAAGTTCTCCACGTACGCCACCTGGTGGATCCGTCAGGCGATCACCCGCGCCATGGCCGACCAGGCCCGCACCATCCGTATCCCGGTGCACATGGTCGAGGTCATCAACAAGCTCGCGCGCGTGCAGCGCCAGATGCTCCAGGACCTGGGCCGTGAGCCCACCCCGGAGGAGCTGGCCAAGGAGCTCGACATGACCCCCGAGAAGGTCATCGAGGTCCAGAAGTACGGCCGTGAGCCGATCTCCCTCCACACCCCGCTGGGTGAGGACGGCGACAGCGAGTTCGGCGACCTCATCGAGGACTCCGAGGCGGTCGTGCCGGCCGACGCGGTCAGCTTCACGCTCCTCCAGGAGCAGCTGCACTCCGTTCTCGACACGCTCTCCGAGCGCGAGGCGGGCGTCGTCTCCATGCGCTTCGGCCTCACCGACGGCCAGCCGAAGACGCTGGACGAGATCGGCAAGGTCTACGGCGTGACGCGAGAGCGGATCCGCCAGATCGAGTCGAAGACGATGTCGAAGCTCCGTCACCCGTCGCGCTCGCAGGTCCTGCGCGACTACCTCGACTGATCCGTACGAGGTACGCAGAGGCACACGGAAGGGCCCGGTTCCCCGAGAGGGGGAGCCGGGCCCTCCGGCTTTGCGCGGGTGCACGGCGGGGACACGTGCTGGACGCTGGGTGAACCGACATCACCCGAGAGTCAGGAGGCTCCATGCGTGGTTCCCTCATCCGAGCATTGACGGGTGCTCTGGGCCTGATCACCGCGGCGGCGGGACAGCTCGCCACCGCCGGTCCCGTCGCCGCCGACAGCGTCGTGGTGGGTGGCCGGCCGGCCCGGATCACGGACGCGCCGTGGGTTGTGGCGCTGTCCAGCCGTGACCGGTTCGGGGGTACGCGTGCGGGGCAGTTCTGCGGGGGTGTGGTCGTCGCCCCGACCAAGGTGCTCACGGCGGCCCACTGCCTGGGACGTGAGGTCCTCGGCGGTGAGCCGTGGGAGGTGCGCGACTTCGTGGCCATCGCGGGCCGTGCGGCGCTGAGCGGGCAGGGGGGCCAGGAGGTCCGGATCTCGGACGCCTGGGTCAATCCCGACTACGACCCGACGACCAACTCGGGCGATCTGGCCGTGCTGACGCTGGTCAGCGCACTGCCGCAGTCGTACGTGATCGGCGTCGCCCACTCGGGAGACGCGGCGTACGCGCCCGGCACGGAGGCGGACGTCTACGGCTGGGGTGACACGACCGGCAACGGGGCCTACGCCTCCACGCTGCGGACGGCGCGCGTCCAGGTGCTGCCGGACTCGGCGTGCGAGCGGGCGTACCCGGGCGGTTTCGGCGTCCGCTACCAGCGCGGGACGATGCTGTGCGCGGGCGACCCGCAGGGCGGGAAGGACGCCTGCCAGGGAGACAGCGGGGGTCCGCTGGTGGCCAAGGGGCTCCTCGTCGGCCTGGTGTCCTGGGGCAGTGGCTGTGGGCAGGCGGAGAACCCGGGTGTCTACACGCGCGTCTCGGCGCTGCTTCCCGAGCACTTCTGAGCCAGGGAGGGGGGCGCGGGGTACGAGAACGGGCGGTCACCCCTGAACATGAGGGGGTGACCGCCCGTCGTCCGATCAGCGCGACCGGCCCTGGGCTCGTCGTAGATGGCGCGTCAGGCGTGGTCTTCGCCCTGCGTACGGGCCGGCACATCGGTGAGCCGATCCGTCTCATCCTGTATCTCAACGGCGATCTTCTTGAGTTCCGGCTCGAACTTACGTCCGTGGTGGGCGCAGAAGAGCAAGTCACCTCCGCTGGTCAGGACGACACGCAGGTATGCCTGGGCGCCGCAGCGGTCGCAGCGGTCAGCGGCCGTCAGGGGGCTCGCGGGGGTCAGAACAGTAGTCACGTCGCCTCTTCTCTAGCTCGACGAGCTGTCGTACCAGGGTCAACATCCAACCAGGCCGAAAACGTTCCCGCTCGTGGCTTTTCCTTGAAACTTCTTCCCAAGGTGGCTGTCTGCTGCCGGTTGGCGGCGAATGAGCCGTATTGCGTCGCTCTACGGATTTCGCGTTGCTTGTGTCGGTTAGCCCTCCCGGCGGGTTGCCGGTTGTTCATGAGGACGTGCCCGGAGCCTAAATGGTTCATGCCTGGAAGGGAACGTGATGTTCACGTCACCCCATCGAGGGATCGAACATCCATGCGACGCTGGACTAGCATGAGGAATCCGGGAGGGTGGCGTGGCAACGGCTCTACCAGGCATCGGTACCCTCTGAGCGGTGACCGACGCCGGGCCTTACCCCACGGGGCCAGATTTCAAATTCAGCGAGGAGCGAACCGCGTGACCGCCGAAACGTCCGTGCCGTCCAGTGCGCTGCTGACCGCAGACCGTGACGGTTCCAACTACACCGCGCGGCACCTGCTCGTACTCGAAGGGCTCGAAGCGGTCCGCAAGCGCCCCGGTATGTACATCGGGTCCACCGACAGCCGCGGCCTGATGCACTGCATCTGGGAGATCATCGACAACTCGGTCGACGAGGCCCTCGGCGGCTACTGCGACCACATCGAGGTCATCCTCCACGACGACGGCTCCGTCGAGGTCCGGGACAACGGCCGTGGCATCCCGGTCGACGTCGAACCGAAGACCGGTCTCTCCGGCGTCGAGGTCGTCATGACCAAGCTGCACGCCGGCGGAAAGTTCGGCGGCGGATCGTACGCGGCGTCGGGTGGTCTGCACGGCGTCGGCGCCTCCGTGGTCAACGCCCTGTCGGCCCGCCTCGACGTCGAGGTCGACCGGAACAGCGCGACCCACTCGATCTCCTTCCGCCGCGGTGTCCCCGGCATCTTCACCGAGCAGGGCCCCGACAGCCCCTTCGATCCGGCCAACGGCCTCGTCAAGGGCAAGCGCGTCCCCAAGACCCGCACCGGCACGCGGATCCGCTACTGGGCGGACCGGCAGATCTTCCTCAAGGACGCCAAGCTCTCCCTGGAGACGCTCCACCAGCGCGCCCGGCAGACCGCCTTCCTCGTCCCGGGCCTCACCATCGTCGTCCGCGACGAGCGGGACCTGGCCGACATCGGCAAGAGCGAGGAGACATTCCGCTTCGACGGGGGCATCAGCGAGTTCTGCGAGTACCTCGCGCAGGACAAGGCCGTCTGCGACATCCAGCGCCTCACCGGACAGGGCACCTTCAAGGAGACGGTCCCCGTCCTCGACGAGCGCGGCCACATGACGCCGACCGAGGTCACCCGTGAGCTCGCCGTCGACGTCGCCCTGCGCTGGGGCACCGGCTACGACACCACGGTCAAGTCCTTCGTCAACATCATCGCCACCCCCAAGGGCGGCACCCACGTCTCCGGCTTCGAGCAGGCCATCACCAAGACGGTGAACGAAGTGCTGCGCTCGGCCAAGATGCTGCGCGTCGCCGAGGACGACATCGTCAAGGACGACGCCCTGGAGGGGCTCACGGCAGTCGTGACGGTCCGCCTCGCCGAGCCGCAGTTCGAGGGGCAGACCAAGGAGATCCTCGGCACCTCCGCCGCTCGCCGGATCGTGGCGAACGTGGTGGCCAAGGAGCTCAAGGCCTTCCTCACCTCCACCAAGCGGGACGCCAAGGCGCAGGCCCGCGCCGTGCTCGAGAAGGCCGTCGCCGCGGCGCGGACCCGGATCGCGGCCCGTCAGCACAAGGAGGCGCAGCGCAGGAAGACCGCGCTCGAGTCCTCCTCGCTGCCGGCCAAGCTCGCGGACTGCCGCAGCGACGACGTCGAGCGCAGCGAGCTCTTCATCGTCGAGGGAGACTCCGCCCTCGGTACGGCCAAGCTCGCCCGGAACAGCGAGTTCCAGGCCCTGCTGCCGATTCGCGGCAAGATCCTCAACGTCCAGAAGTCGTCCGTCTCGGACATGCTCAAGAACGCCGAGTGCGGGGCGATCATCCAGGTCATAGGAGCGGGCTCGGGCCGCACCTTCGACATCGACGCGGCCCGCTACGGGAAGATCGTCCTCCTGGTCGACGCCGACGTCGACGGCGCCCACATCCGCTGCCTGCTGCTGACCCTGTTCCAGCGCTACATGCGGCCCATGGTCGAGCAGGGACGCGTCTTCGCCGCGGTGCCGCCGCTGCACCGGATCGAGCTCGTCCAGCCCAAGAAGGGCCAGGACAAGTACGTCTACACCTACTCGGACAACGAGCTGCGGCAGACCCTCCTGGAGTTCCAGCGCAAGGGGGTCCGCTACAAGGACGCCATCCAGCGCTACAAGGGTCTGGGCGAGATGGACGCCGACCAGCTCGCGGAGACCACGATGGACCCGCGTCACCGCACCCTGCGCCGGATCAACATCGGCGACCTGGACGCGGCGGAGCAGGTCTTCGACCTCCTCATGGGCAACGACGTGGCGCCCCGCAAGGAGTTCATCACCGGCTCGGCGGCGACCCTCGACCGCTCGCGCATCGACGCCTGAGGAACTCCACCCGTGGGTGGAGCCGCAAGCTCCACCCACGGGCCGATCACACGGTCGGCGACTCTCCGTAGCATTGAAGCGTCGGAGGGGGACGATGACGATGACGGGCGAGAAGCGCGATCGAGGATTCGCGAGCACAGGCACGAGCACTGTCACGCATGCGGACGTAGGCGCAGGCGCGAGGGTGAGGGAACCGGCGGGGACGAGTGGCAGGGGGGCGCTCGGCACCTCATGGCGCTCCTGGCCGTCACGGGAGGCGCTCACCCGCGTCGGTTCCCCACGGGGGCGAATCGTCCTCGACTACACCATGATCGCGGGTCTGAGTGTCTTCGTGGTGACAGGCTGCTACACCTCGGGCGCGTTCGTCGGCTGGTACGCGCCGTTGCCTCCGCTGGGGTTCGGCCTCTGCGTGGTGGCGGCGCTGCGGTATCACCACACGACCCTCGACCATCGTCTGGCGGCCTCGCTGGGACTGCTCGCGGGGATCGCGCTCTGTGGCCTGGGGGCCTATGCGGCGGGCGCCCCGACGCCTGCGACGGTGATCTGGATCGTGGTCTCGGTCATGGCGATGGAGCGGTTGCCGCTCCCCGTGGGGCTGGCGACCGTGGCGGTTCTCGTGGCCGGGTTCGTGGAGGCCGACGAGACCGGGATTCTCGGGGCCGGCGTCACCACCGTGGCCGTGCTGCTCGCCGGGTACTCCCTCCGGCTGGACGCCGAGGCGCGGGGGGCCGGATTCCAGCTGCTCGCCCAGGAACGGCTCGCCCGCGAGGCGGAGGCCGCCTCGGCGGCGCTCGCCGAGCGGGCCAGGATCGCCAGGGAGATACATGACGTGCTCGCCCACAGCCTCTCCGCGCAGATGGTGCACCTGGAGGTCGCACGGCTCCAGATCGAAGCCGGGGCGGACCGCGCGGAGATCCTCAAGCTCGTGACCTCGGCCCGTTCCATGGCCAGGGAGGGCCTCGCCGAGACCCGCCACGCACTCTCGGCCCTGCGCGGGGACATGGCGCCCGTCGAGGACTATCTGCGGGAGTTGGCGCGGGAGGACCGCGCCGAGGTCGATGTCACCGGCGAGCGCCGGGACCTGCCCGCCGAGGCCTCGCAGGCGGTGCGGCGGGTCGCACAGGAAGCTCTCACCAATGTCCGTAAGCACGCCCCGGGCGCCCGGACCAGAATCCGATTCGCCTACGGGACGGACGAGGTCTCCCTGGAGATATGCGACTCAGGACCGCCCCGGACGGACGAGGATGCGCGGGTGGGGGAGGGACTCGGGTCCTCCGGCTCCGGGTACGGGCTGCTCGGCATGAGGGAGCGGGCCGAGCTGCTCGGCGGAAGCCTGGACGCGGGGCCCGAGGGACCCGGGTTCACGGTGCGGTTGCGGGTGCCGGCATGAGCGCCGCGGACGGTGACCGTGTCGCACGGGTCGTCGTCGCCGACGA
>NZ_MWIG01000619.1:0-3445 GCF_002156145.1 Streptomyces sp. NRRL B-24572
ATCAGGTCGGCCTGGCGCGGGCCCGGCGCGAAGGGGATCACGCCGAGCCGGATGAAGTCGTGCCGGGCCATCGACGCGGCGATGAACTCGATCGCGCAGCAGGCGAGCCCGAAGTTGAAGACCCACAGGCTGTAGCGGCGGCCCCAGTTCAGGACCACCTTCATCGGCTCGGGGGCCAGGCGGGCCAGCGGCCCCAGCTTCGGGGCGGGGAGCGGGGTCACGTCCATGTCAGGACGCCCTTCTTGTATGCGTAGAGCAGCCCCACGGCGAGGAAGCCCAGGAAGACGAACATCTCGACCAGGGTCGTGGCGCCGTAGCCGGGCGCCGCGAAGACCGTCGCCCAGGGGAAGAGGAAGATCGAGTCGACGGCGAAGATGACGTAGAGGAAGGCGTACACGTAGTAGCGGACCTGGGTGTGGGCCCAGCCCTCTCCCACGGGATCGACACCGCACTCGTAGGTGAGGAGCTTCTCGGGCGTCGGCACGACGGGCCTGAGCAGCCGGCCGGCGCCGAACGCCACGGCGACGAAGAGCACGCCGACGACGGCGAGCAGGCCGACGACGGAATACGTCTGGAAGTAGTCCGCCGCGTCGGCCGCGACAACGGTCGGTTCCCGCACGTCCGCCCCTCGGTCTCGGTGTCTCATGAGTCAGTCTGTACGGACGCGAGTCTAGGCCCTGCTAAAGGGACCGTAAGCAGTCGCGGGTGCCTTGCGGCGCCTCGGCCGGTGCCACGACCAGTGCCTGCGCCGATGCCTCGGCCGATGCCCGGCCGGTGGCTACGCCGGTGCCCCGGCCGATGCCCGGCCGGTGCCTACGCCGGTGCCCCGGCCGATGCCCGGCCGGTGCCTACGCCGATGCTCCGGCCGATGCCCGGCCGGTGCCGTCGCCGGTGGGGATAGCCCCCCTTCCGCTCACCCACCTCCCCCATGGCGTCGCGCCCTCCTCGAACGGCAGTCTGGGGACCATGAGCGCCGATCTTGATCCCATCCAGCCGGTCGAGTCCCCCGGCTCCGCCGAGACCCCCCGTCCGCCGCTGCGGCTCGCCTACGGGAAGGAGACCTGGAAGGAGATCGCCTTCCTCCTCTCCAACCTCTTCACGGCCCTGGCCGGTTTCGTCTACGCGGTCGTCAGCATCGCGCTCGGCGCGGGCCTCGCGGTCACCGTCGTCGGGCTGCCGCTGCTCGCCCTCGGCCTCGGCGGCGCCCGCCTCATCGGCCGGTCCGAGCGGGCGCGGGCCCGCGCGCTGCTCGGGGTGACGGTCGCCGAGCCCTCCCCGCTGCCCCCGGCCGGCGGCTTCTTCGGCTGGCTGTGGTCCCGGCTGAAGGACCCGGTGGCCTGGCGGACCCAGCTGTACGGGCTGATCCGGCTGCCCTGGGGGATCGTGACGTTCACCGTCGGCCTCGTCTCGCTCATCGTCCTCTGGCCCGTGCTGCCCTTCCTGGCCCGCGGCCTGTCCAACGGCGACCGGGGCATGGTCCGGGGGCTGCTCTCGCCCTCCGACGAGCTGGAGCGGCGGATCGCCGAACTGGAGTCGGACCGGGGCGTGGTCGTCGACACCGCGGCCGCCGACCTGCGGCGCATCGAGCGCGACCTGCACGACGGCGCGCAGGCCCGGCTCGTGGCCCTCGCCATGGGGCTCGGCCTCGCCAAGGAGAAGCTGCTCGAAGACCCGGAGGCCGCCGCGGCGATGGTCGACGAGGCGCACGGCGAGGTGAAGCTCGCCCTCCAGGAACTGCGGGACCTCGCCCGGGGCATCCACCCGGCCGTCCTCACCGACCGGGGCCTGAGCGCGGCCCTCTCCTCCGTCTCCGCGCGCTGCACCGTGCCGGTGAAGGTGAGCGTGGACCTGGCGGAGCGGCCGGCGGAGGCGATCGAGGGCATCGCGTACTTCACGGTCTCGGAACTCCTCCAGAACGTCTCCAAGCACGCGCGTGCCCGGTCCGCCTCCGTGGAGGTGTGGCGGGCGGGCGACCGGCTGATGCTCCAGGTGCGGGACGACGGGACCGGCGGGGCGCGCTTCGACGGCGGTACGGGGCTCGCGGGGCTCGCGGAGCGGCTCGGCGCGGTCGACGGGGTGCTCGTCCTGGACTCCCCCGACGGCGGTCCCACGACGGTGACGGCGGAGCTGCCGTGGCGCTCCCGGCCCACCGGATGAGCCGTAGGTAGGGAAAACCCCCGCCCGTAGACGCCCACCTTCCTCATGGTCCGGCGGGCGGCGGAACGGAACCCTGGAACACGTACCGCCCGCCCCGTTCGAGCAGACGAGCAGAGAAGGAACTCCGCGATGGCCGCCTCCCACCGACTTCCCGCCGCGATCCGCGCGCCGTTCGAGGCCCGCACCTGGCGCGCCCTCCTGTACGTGCTGATCGGGCTGCCGCTGGGCATCTGCTGGTTCGTGCTCTCGGTCGCCCTCGTCTCGACCGGCGCCGGGCTGCTCGTCACCTTCCTCGGCGTACCGATCCTGGCCGGGGCGCTCGCGATGTGCCGGGGCTTCGGCGCGGTGGAGCGGGCCCGGGCGCGCGGGCTGCTCGGCCTCGACGTGGCGGCGCCGGAGCCGGTGCGCGGGCGGACCGGCGGGGCGCTCTCGTGGATGGGGGCCATGCTGAAGAGCGGTGCGTCGTGGCGTCACCTGCTGTACGCGGTGCTGCACATGCCCTGGGCCGTCTTCTCGTTCTCGGTGACCGTGGCGCTGTGGACCTGGGGCTGGAGCCTCTTCACGTACCCGCTGTGGCAGTGGGTGTTCCCCACGTGGGTCGGGCAGGACGGGATCCAGCTGTACGGCGACGCGACCCACGCCTTCTACCTCGACGCGCCCTTCGAGCTCGCCGTGACCAGCCCGATCGGGCTCGTGTTCGTCCTCGTCGGGCCGTGGGTGCTGCGCGGGCTCGTCTCCGTCGACCGGCTCCTCGTCTCCGGGCTCCTCGGCCCGTCGCGCCTCGCCTCGCGCGTCACGGAGCTGGAGTCTGACCGGGGCGTGGTCGTCGACACCGCGGCCGCCGACCTGCGGCGCATCGAGCGGGACCTGCACGACGGCGCGCAGGCCCGGCTCGCGGCGCTCGCCATGGACCTGGGGCTCGCGAAGGAGAAGCTGGCGCGGGACCCGCAGGCGGCGGCGGTACTCGTCGACGAGGCGCACGGCGAGGTGAAGCTGGCCCTCCAGGAGCTGCGGGACCTCGCCCGGGGCATCCACCCGGCCGTCCTCACCGACCGGGGCCTGGACGCGGCCCTTTCGGCGGTGGCCTCCCGGTGCTCGGTCCCGGTGTCCGTGGACGTGGACCTGCCGGCCCGGCCGGTGCCGGCGATCGAGGGCATCGCGTACTTCACCGTCTCGGAGCTCCTCCAGAACGTCACCCGGCACTCGGGCGCCCGGCGGGCCTGGGTGGACGTGTGGCGGACGGGCGACCGGCTGATGCTGCAGGTGCGGGACGACGGGGTGGGCGGCG
>NZ_MWIG01000062.1:0-19656 GCF_002156145.1 Streptomyces sp. NRRL B-24572
CGACGCCGCGCCCGATGGGGAACTTGTAGCTCTTGCCCTGAATGGGGCGGATCTTGCTGTCTGGGCCGATCGGGGGGAGTGCTTCCCTGATCTCGCCTTCAACGCTTTCGGTTTCTTGTGTGGCAGCGTCGTAGTCGGTCTCGGACTGGGCCCGGTTCTGGATGAGGCTCAGGGTGGTGTAGTCCATGCCGAGCTTGGCGAGGATCTGGAGTGCCATCCGGTTGATCCGACGGATCTTGCCGCGACCGTCCAGCTCGACCTCGATCAGCGGGAGTTCGGGGTCAGCCTGCTCGACCAGCACCTTGCGCGCGTAGGCCAGGTTGGACTTGAGGCGTGTCACCTGGGAGGAGGCCAGGATCACGGGGTGGGAGAGGTTGGGGAGGGTCTTCATGGACAGCCGGATGCGTGCCACGGAGTGCGCGGTGCCGTTCTTGTTCGACCAGGGGTGGCCCCAGGCGATCAGACCGCCCTCGCTGTCCGGGCGGAGTGTGATCTCTTGCGCGTCAACCTTCCATGGACGTGCGGCCAGGCGGATCGACAGGTCCCACGTCACCGTCCGGTACACCCAACCCGGTGCGTCCGGCTGGCCGTTCTCGTTGGTGATGAGGTAGTCGGCGAGGAGGCGATGTTCCTGCGGGGTGCTGGCGACCTTCACGGCCAGCGGGTCGGGATTGTTGAGGCTGATCTGGTCGATGGGGGCGCCCATGGCCATGCCGACCATGAGGGTGAAGGCGTCGCGGAGGGTGTCGTCGTCGATCTCGACGCGGGTGACGAGAACGCCGGCCCAGGGGTCGAAGTGGACGTAGCCACCGGTCAGGCAGCGCAGCGCGGTCGTGACGATGGAGTGGGGAGCCTGGACCTCTTCTCGGCCGGCGAGGCCCTTGTATGCGCGGTCGAAGCCTCTCCAGAGGTTCTTGAACCCGTTGTCGAACTCGCGGACCACGACGGTGGCGCCGTCGAGGAGCTGCGGGGTGCACAGGTACGCGGCGACGTTCAGCTGCTGCTTCTTGTTGACCCTGGATGATTGGCCCGTGGGGAGCTGAGCGGTCATCGGGGGGAGTGCTCCTTTTCTGGTCGTATGGCGGTACGCCGGGACGGGGGAGTGCGAGGCAGAGGAGGGGCTCTCGTCGGCATCGGGCAGCTCATCGGCCGCTGGCCGTGGTACACGGCGGCCGATCAGGCAGTCGTCTTTGGTGATGTAGTTGGCGAGACGATGGATTCCCATGAAGTAGTGGGCCCCCAGCTTCCTGGCCATTGCCAGGGGAAGAGCGCTGTAGACGGGGCAGAGGTGGACCTGATCCTCATCGGCGAGGAGAGCTTCAGCCACGGCGGTGAATTCCTGGGGCGATCGCGCTGCGGGCTTCTGGAGCAGGCGGATGATAGCCAGGGCCTGCGTATAGGTGTAGTCCGTGCGCCGCTGGAGCTTGCGGGCGTCCTTCTGCAAAGGTGTTTGCCGCTTGGGCATGTCTGTTCCCTCGCGCGGTATCCCATGCTTCCCGCCGAGACTATGACGATGCCTGGCAGTGATGTTCGTGCCCGAGACGGGCTTCATCGCGCGGGTCCAACGGGGCCTTTGGCCAACGGTCGCTGCATGGGAGCTTCCGTCATTCGCCTGGGCAGTGCGCGTCCAGCCGTGCGTCACCGTAGCACGGCTGGACGGGTAATCAGTGCCCCTCGGAATCCTCGGAGTTGATGCCGGCGTACGCGAGGAACGCGGCGAGCGCTTCGCGGTAGATCGCATCCATTCTCCGCCGGACGTCCGGAGTCCACTTCTCGTGCATACGCCGCAGGATGTTCTTCAGGTCGGACTTCCACGAGTCATTGTGGAAGGCGTAGTCGACCAGGTGCAGCGTCATGTCCGTGCCGCCGCGACGGGCCCTGCCGGCGAGTTGGATCATGTCGACGATCATCCCGGCCACGATCTCCTCCTGGAGGGTCTTGTGGGCACTGACGAACCCGGGCGCGGAGCGCATGATCAGCCGGAGCCGAGACCAGGCTGTCTCTCGCGCCTTGTGCAGGACTTCGAGAGGATCACTCGCGGGAGTGACGGCGTTGAGCCCGGCAGCGTTGATGGAGGCGTACATCTCCGGCGGGTCGGTGAGCAGCGCGAGAGGCCGCGTGCACAGGTAAACGCTGGTGATCGCCGACCGCCGGCCGATGACGATGTTCAGGCCGCGCGCGATTCTCGCCATGGGGACGACGAGGATCTTCCCGCGCTTGGGGAACGTGGTGAATTCCTCGGGTGTCAGCTCGACGACACCAGGGGGGAGTTTGACGGCTTCCCGGAGCCGGTCACGCCGGTACTTGTCTGGGGGAACCGCGACACACAGGCCGTCGCGGTAGTCGCCCGATGCGTAGATGCCGGCGGCGATGTGGCGGCAGTGCTCGTAGGAGTTGACGACGACCGCCACATGCGCCCGGTCGGGGTCGCTTTCGAGGAGTTCGCTGAGCTCGGGGTGGATCCTGTCGCTGTAGAGCTTCTCCCCGAGCGCGTTGAGAGCCTTGCTCTTGAGGTGCTGGGGGAGTCCGGAGATCTGGATGTCGCGGTTGAGTGCGTCCTTGAGCGGCGCCTGCATGGCGCTGATGCTCTCCGGGTCGGCGTCGGTCATCCACCACTTCACGTGGCCGTGGACATGCTCACGTACGGCCTGGGGGAAGTAGGCGGTCGCCGACAGGCCCATGACCGGACGCTCGACGCCGGCCAGCACGAGAGACACGATGCCGCCGAGCTGCGCCGTGTAGGTGTGGGGATCGCCGGAAATGCTCTGCGAGGTGAGTTCGGCGGACTTCTCCGGGTCGTCCAGGCCGGTGACCCGGTAGCCGAAGACGCCCTTACCGAGCATCCCATAGGGCAGGATGCCGGATGCCACACCTGTCTCTAGCTTCTCTCCGAGCTTCTGCGCGGAGGGGAGTCCGGCGGCCTTGAACTGAGCGGTCTTCCCTCGGAGGCGCTCAAGGGTCATGTCCAGTTCGGCCAGCCATACGCGGACGATCAGAAGCTCGATGGCCTCGCCCCGGTCATAGCCGTTGGGGACGACATCCTTGAGGATCTTGTCCATCTCGGAGCGGGCCTGGGTGAGGAGGTCTTCTCCCCGTGATGCGAGGAGGTTCCCTAGCGCCGCCCGCACCGCTTCCAGGTGCGGTTCCAAGGGAGTGCTGTAGATTCGGCCCAGGGGGAGCGCGTCCTCAGACGATTCCGGGTGCACGGGGTGCAAGGCGTTCAGCTTGTCGAACAGCTCGGCCGGGATCTCCTGGACATCGGTGACGTCCTCCTCGGGGAACAAGAGCGTGATCAGCCGCCGGTCCCGTGACCCGGACAGGTGCCACATGCTGCTGTTCGAACCGTGTGTGTCCTTCGCCTCGTCCCGTCCCTCGTAGTAGCGAAGGTGAAGCTCGTCGGTACACAGTGCGGCGAGGAGGAATTCCGCCAGGTAGCGGGCGTGGCTGATGGTGGGGCACAACTCCTTGATGGCTTCGGACGACATGATCCGCTGGTCGTCGTCCAGGTCGCGAAGAGGAACGCTCTTGCGCTGCCGGGAGTCAAGGATCAGGTCGCTGGAGCACATGTCAACCGCTACCGACTGGAACTGGTCGACCTCGTCAATCAGGACGGCGTGTGAGCGGCGGAACGCGAACTCGGCCACGGACAGGTCGCCGGCCTTCCTGCCGTCGAGCATGACGCCGATGTGGATTCGCCCGGCCATGAAGTTGTGGTGGTTGGTCACCACGACCGCGGCCTTGCACGCCTGGCGTTGCTGCTCGTACTTTCCGCAGGTCTGCATCCACGAGCAAGACCGACTCCCCGTCATCGGGGGGATGGGGCCCAGGTACCGGCACGACTCGCTTCCCGGAGGGTACGGGTGCGTGCTGGTCGTCGCGTGCTTGAGAGCACACCCGTAGGAGAGGGTATCGAGGCGCCATAGGGTCTCGTCGTCCTGGCCGATGAGAGGGCCTTCGATGCGGGAGACCAGCTTCATGGCCCGGTCGTGGAGCCGGGAGGGCGACATCAGAGGGGCGCAGGTTTTCTCACTACCGAGAGCACTGAGGTCTTCCTTGATCTCCCATGCGGCGGACAGCGTCGCCTCGACGGTTGGGAGGACCAGAGTGATGGCGTACCCGTTGACGGCGAGCCAGGATGCCGCGACCCTCACGAGGACACTCTTACCGGTTCCGGTAGGGGCGTTGAAGATCTCAATGGGCCCGGCGAGGAGCATCAGGGCGTCACCGACGCTGATGTCGTCGGTCGTCTGGAGCTCGTGGAAGAGTCTGGACAGGACGTCGAAGAGGTACCCCTCCTTGCCATGCTTCTCGTAGCGGGCCTGGTCGACCTTCCTCGCGTGGTCCAGAAGATCGGCGGTGGGGATTCTTAGCTCCGGTTCGTAGGGGAGCGTGTTCACCTCGGGGAGGTCATCGAGGTCTTTCCCGCTGGTGAAGGTGCCGGTTGCCGGGATGACCGCCCGACCGACGATCTCGCCCTTCCCCGACGCGTACCGCTTGGCCGTGAGCCACGTCCCTGGGTCGGCCGGGGGATGCGCCCTCCGGCGCCCGTACGACTTTGACAGCCTCTCCAACATGCGGTCGACGTGGGCGAGGAGATCGCCGCCGACCCGCGGCCTTGCGGACACGGCGCTGCCGGGATCCCCCACCGCTTCGAACGGGATGCCGCCGTCCGGAGACTGCTCCGCCAGGCAGCCGCGTACGAACCGGGTGAACACCCCCGACGAGGCGAAGTCTTGCCGTCCGTACCGGATGACACCGGCGATCCGCTGTTTGTCCGCGAGCGGCATCTCCCGCCACTGGTCCCACAGGTCCAGGTGCCCAGTGAAGAAGAACGACGCGTGACGGAACGACGCCACCAAGTGGCCTTCATCGTCCTTCTCCGGGAAGTAGTGCGCCGCCAAGGCCAGCGCGGCGGACGCCGAACCGACACCCTTCGACAGCTTCTTCGTCACGCCCACGTCGCACCCGCTTCCTTGCACACCCGCGCGCCGAAGTCCCCAGCGGTCGCCACCCGCATCCACTTCCGGCTGACGTCCTCCAGCATCGGAACCGTGTCGTACCGGAAGTCCGGAACAATCAGCCAGTCAGCACCGCCCTTGTCACCCCGGTCAGCGGTGATCTTGTCAGCGAGGAGTGTTGCGTACGTGTAGTCCTTCACGTCGACCTTGAACTCAGTCCTCACCCCCGGCTTCCGTGCCACCGTGACGAGCAGGTCGTAGGTGTCCAGATCCGGCCACAGAGCCACGACCACGCCCTTCTTCTTCACGGCCGGCCTCGACAACGCGTCATACAAGCCCAGCTCGGGGATTCCCGGGATCGTTGTGCATCGCCATACCCCCCGCACCAGGGCCCTGTGCCCCTTCTCCGGGGCTGGCTCGGGGATCCGGTCCGTGATGTCCTTGAACAGGACGCTCGCATTCCCCTCGGGCTTCAACGGCCTGCCCACGGGCCGCAACTCTGGTGCCTTGCCGCTGTCCGGAACCGTGAACTCGTACCGTGCTCCCTGCCGGGCGTGCGGCCGGTGGAAGCAACGGACCTTTCCCGCAGAGCCACGCCTCTCGCCATGCAGCGTGATCTTCATGGGCCACGAGCAGAACGGGCACGCGAACCACCACCGTTGGTCATAAAGCGCGTCGAACCGGATCGGTTCGTAGAACTCGTCGAGCTTCGCGGGGAGATCAAGACGGCGGAGTTCCCCGGCAGGCCCAGCCGGAGTTCTGATCAGAGCGGACCGCCATGTGCAGTAGGACTCCTGGGAGCGGCCCTTCAGCAGTTCCCGGTGCACCAGTGTCTGGTGCAACTCGTCGCCGACTCGTGCACCCATCGCTGACCGGCCGTTCCAGGACGCCTTCTCGAGGGCTTCCAGGACGGTCCGCTGCTCCATCTCCAGATCGTAGGAGTCCTCCTCGAACTCCCCATCCTCGGTAATGGCGTAGAAGCCCGACATCTCGCCGGCGTCCACACCGTCGGGCAGCAGCGCCGACAGGTCCTCCGTCAGCATCTCCCGAAACTTGGTGAAGGTCAGGGGCTTTCCGGGGCCCCACGCCCAGAGGATCCTCGCGTGGGCGTCCATCATCTCCTTGAGACGGACTTCCGGGTCTGTGCTGCTGTCAGACCCGGTCAGTGCCCTCGCGGCCATTGAAGCAGCAGTCATGACGACATGCCGGACCTCGGCGTCATGCAATGAACTGACGTAAGTAGAGCGTGCGTTCACCTCGTCGACCTTAGGTGTGTACCAACGCCTCGCAGCCATCAGAGCGATAATTCATCAGTTCGGGTGATGGAGTGTGCGGAAACCTCCTACGCAAGCTCCGCGATGGCGACCTTTGGGTACATGCCTCGATAGGTGTCCCGGTATGCGGTGATGTGCTGGCGTCCGGCGTCAGTCAGGCGCCACCGGTACTCTCGTACGAACGCCTCCTCGCCTTCCCCTTCAGTCACCGGAAATTCGTCGATCAAACCCCGGCTTCTGCCTCCGTGAGGCCCATGCGGCTGGTACCCCGTTCCCAGGTAGAACTTCGCCCTCCCCCACATTTCATCATCTGAAAGACCGTCCGGTTCGGCGGAAGCCACTTTCATCAGACTGGACCACAGCCACTCTGAAAGCAGGTGCGTCGGCCGCCGTGCCGAAGGTGCCTCACCGAGACCTGCTCGCGCGCAGGCTCGGCCCAAGCGGGTGAGTTCCACCAGGACTCGTGGAACGAAGCCCAGGGGGAACACCTCGACCTGGTCCTCCGAGACCACGACAAGCCCGCGCGTGGCCAGTGCCTTGAACGTCTGGCCAGCACCAGCGTCATGTTCCCCCAGTACCCGTAGGCGGTCCTGAAGGGCCGTGTACCCCGTGAACTCCGGGTCGGCTTTGATCGTGAATGGGATCTTTCTCCACTCCGCCGCGGGAATCCGCTTACCCGAACCGGCCGCGCGTGCAGCCGTCACCTGACGCTCAACCTCCTGGTCCTCCTGGTAGCAGGCTGCCAGATAGGTGCGCTGCCGCTCATTGAGGCCCTCCCAGGTCTCCGCTGCTCGTACGGATGGGTGCTTCCTGCCCTTGGAAGGGGGCTTCGGAGGCACGTCCGACGGTTGACTCCGCATCCACGCGTCCATCAGAACCCGGGGCGGCCGTACATCCGGGCCAGGGCGCCGCCCAGCAGCCCCGCGGATTCCGGATCCGGCAGCAGCTTCGCTGCCGCCTTCCTCCCCTTCACAAGGTCCCGGATCTTGTGCCAGTCGATGAGTTGTCCGTGGCCCACCGGGTCTCCTTGTAGACGAGCTGCCACGCTCACTGCTGTGAGGCCGGCCGCGTACCGAAGGCCAATCAGGGACGCTTCTCCGCGTGGGCCGGCAATCAAGTCGTCGGGGGCGCATCTGAAGGCCAGGGGCAGATCCCCCAGACGAGACACCGAGGGTGAATGCACGCCTGCCTCGCAGTAGTGGATCACCGGGCCGGCAACCTCCATCCGGTCTGTCACGTCCTCTGGGGACAAGCCGCGCTCCTTCCTCATCTTGGGCCAGTTTCGTCGCGTCGATCTTCCACACCGGCTGTGGCACGCACCCAGGGAACCGCGATGAAGTCTTCGTCGCAACCGTCCCCAACACCCATCGGCCGAGGCGAGCCCGCCCTGGGGGACGGCCCCGAGGGCGTTCCTCGCCAGGCGTCGCGTCCCAGGTTGATACGGCGAGCACGTCGGCCGACTGGCGGGGGAGTCGACGTCACACGTGCTCGTACAGGGAATCCTCCACTTCCCGAGTCGGCCACGGTCCAGGCGGTCTACCGTTCCGCCTTCCAACTGCCCCCGGTTGACGCGGTCGCGGTCGCTGCAGACGAGTCGACCACCTGCACGAGCTGGTCGAGACTCTGACGTACGAGGTCGACAACCTAGGCGTCCGGAACACCGACGGCTCCTCCGGGCTCGTCGTCAGCGTGTCTGAAGTTCCATCATCACTCGTTCCGCCGTCTCCCGGGCGGCCCCCAGCCGGGGGTCGTCCGGGTCGGCGTAAGGGCCGAGGATCTTCGCGGCGATGAACAGTGTCATCAGCCGGCCGCCCTGGCTCTCCAGATCGTCACGCCGCTCGCTGCGGACTCGGTCGGCGAGGGACGGGACGGCGAGGGAAGCCCCCCACAGGTTCGCCGCGTCCAGGCCGCGTGGGGCCATGCCCCAGTCCTCCCAGTCGAACACGCAGAACGCCGGCGCTGTCATGTTCGCCCAGTTGAGGTCGGCATGGGCCGGACGCCACTCGCGCAGGGACGTATCAACGCCGGGGAAGACACCGTGGATTGTCCCTGTGATGAGTTCCTGTGTCAGGGTCTCGGTGTCCGGCGTCGCGATCCGGTTGGTGTGCTGCGCTCCGAGAGCATCCAGGGAGGTGTTCAACGCGGCCCACCACTTCTCGGTCAGCTGCGGCTCCTTTGTCAGCACGGCGTTGCCCACTGGCGCTCCGGGCAGCAGCTCCGTCTCGTCCGCCCGCCACATCACCGGCTCCGTCTCGTCCCGCCACGCCACCCCGGCGAACCAGGCCGGCTTCGCGACCTCGGACACGGCCTCCGCGGACGCGGTACCGTCCCCGCCCTGGACCCCGATCCGGTCCAGCCCGCGTCGCTCGACACGCACCCACGTACCACGGCCCGTACGTGCGCCCACCGAGCGGCGCTTCCGTACCACGCTCTCGCGGTCCAGGCTTGTCCCGAGCGACCGTTCGACACGGTCCAGTACGGATTCCACCGGCTCTTTACGCAGATCCACCGAACGCAGCGTCATGGGCCGGAACCTACCCCACGCTCATCGCACCACGCCCGACACCGACCCCTCCGTAGACGGCTCGCGCCTCCGTACCCGCCGTGGGCGGGCGGTCGAGGTGGATTGGAACAACAGGGCTGACGGTGTGCGTTACTCCACCTCCACCGGGGAACGCCCGCCCCACCCAACGAGCGGAGGAAGACCTATGCCGGAGACCGAGACGACCCCCGGGGTCGGCAAGCTGGTACGGGACCGCATCCCGCAGATCATCCGGAACGAGGGGGCTGAGCCGGTCACCTACATCGCCGGCCCCAAGGAGTATCGGGCCCGGCTGCGGGAGAAACTGAGCGAGGAGGTCGCGGAGTTCCTGCACGCGGACGACGTGTCCGCGCCCGACGAGCTCGCGGACGTGGCGGAGGTGCTGCTCGCGCTCGCTGCCGACCTCGGCATCAGCCCCGAGTGGCTGGAGGCCATTCGGGCTGCGAAGGCGGGCGAGCGGGGAGGATTCGCCGGGAGGATCGTCTGGACGGGTAACCGCTGTCTCGAATAAGCAGGCTGCCCACGCCCACAGCATGCGGTCGTGGAGCCGACCAGGGCTGACCCTCTCTCGTCAGCCCTTCCCCAGGAACTCTCGTACTCCGCGGAGCCGGGTGCTTAGCCGTCGCTGCGTAGCGCGGCTGTCGAGGCGTACGTCCAGGGCTCCGGGCAGGGTGCTGTCGGTCCGGCGGCCGGCGGGCAGAAGGGCGGGATCGAGTCCGTCTCGGCGGGCGACGAGTACGCCGAGGGCGTGGCGGCTGACGGCGTCGGGGCCGGCCAGGTGGAAGACGCCGGTGGCGTCGGAAGAGGCGAGTTCCCAGAGAGCGGCTGCCAGGTCCGTGACGTGGACGGGGCAGCGGACGTCGTCCGTGAACAGCGCGCCCTCCCGCGTGCCGACGGCGAGCTCGTGGACGATGCGTTCGTGCGCGGACCCGCGGTCGCCGATGATCAGTGAGGTGCGGGCGACGACCGCGCAGGGATGCAGGAGGCGTACGGCCGTCTCTGCGGTGGCCTTCGCGGCCCCGTAAGGCGTGACGGGGTCGGGAAGGGCCGTCTCGTCGTAGTGCACGTCGGCTCCGGAGAAGATCGCGTCGCTGGACACGTGCACCAGGCGGATCCCCCTGCTCGCCGTCGCGACGGCGAGGCGGAGGGGGCCGTCGGCGGTGACCGCCCAATTGGCTTCGCCGCTGGCGGCGTTGATCACCGCGGTCGGGGCCACGGCGTCGAGGACCGCGTCGAGGCGGCTGGCATCGCGGAGGTCCAGCTGGTGCCACGAGGTCCCGGAAGCGCCGCCGGGGCGGGAGTGGAACGTCGCGGCCGTGGCACGGCCTGCGGCGCGCGCCTGGCGCACCAGCTCCATCCCGAGGAACCCGCTGGCCCCGATGATCAGCACCGTCATGCCGCTACACGCTACTGCAGGCCGGCTCCGCGGAGGGCCTAGAGGCACCAAAGTACATATTGGAAACCCAATGCGAAACGTTTACTGTTGGCCTGACGATAAGGGCCTTGTGTTAGTGCTTACGTTAGCCTTCGGGGTCTGCTGTCCGGCTTTTATCTTGGGGTCGCGCAGAGGGTTCAACAGCCGCTATTGTGGGCGTCCTGTCGCCCGTTCTTACGGGGGCCTCATGGCTCGTGCTCCGCACGGGCGGTTCGGTGTACGAGCCGCCGTGTCCGGAGCACGAATCCAGCGTGCCCCTTGCAGGAAGGTGGACCCATGTGTGGTTCATCGGGGCGGGAGCCCGAACGTCCGTCAGGAGGTAGCCCCTCAATGGGGCTTGAGAGGGTGAAGGCCATCTGCGCCGTAGCGGCGGGGGTGATGTCTTTCCTGGCCAGCTGCGTGGCAGTCTGGGTCTTCCTGAGGAGCTAAGCCGTCCTGGGTCGGGGCACGACCCAGGACGGCCGTCCGGGAGGGGCCGGCGTGGACATCTCTGTCCGCGTCGGCCCCAAACTTTTGCGGCGACGCGATTGCTAATCTGCGCCGCGAGCGACATTGCTAATCTTCCCGCACCGAAAGTTGGCGTCGTAATCTGCGTCGCTAGTTTAAGGCCGGCAGTGTGACGCAAATAAGTTGACGCATATTTGGTGTGTGCGTCAAGTTATATGTGTCACTCCTAATCTAGCTTTCGCGCTCCCCGAAAGCTAGCTCGCCGGACAGTGTTAACCGGCATGAATCCGCATCTGTGCAGGTCAGGGGCGGTGGGGCAAGCGCAGAGCGTCGACGGCATCGGGGCCGGGCCGGTTACCGGCCGCGGAAGTGCCGGGCGGGAACGGCTGCGGGGAGCCGGGAGATGGGCGCCGGGAGCGGCCTCGGGGCCGGCCGTGTGGGTGATGGAAACAGGTCGGCGGCGGTCTCGGCGAGCTGGGCCAGCAGATCGTGGGGAACGCCGGCGGACAGACGGATGGTCCACGCCGCCCTTTCGAGGTCCTCCCCGCCGTACAGCGTCCATCGGTCTGCCACGGCGTGCGGGGTGGACTCAAAGACCATGGTCCCGTCCGGCGCCGCCCACGTGGTTCGGGCCGGGTGGCTCGCCGGGTGCCAGGCGGCTTCGTGGAGGACGTCGTCCGGGTGGTCCGCGGTAGTGAGGGGCGGGGCGTCGAGGTGCTGCAGGATCGTGTGGATCAGGGGACCGGGGGTGCCGGCGGTGAGGGTGGCGTGCCAGAGGCGCTCGCCGACCGGGCCGTCGTACTCGGCGACCGTCCAGGCCACGTCGGTGCGGTGCCGTGCCTCGTGGTCGAACTCGGCTCGCACGGTGAGGGATTCGTGGGAGGCGATGGTCGTCTCGTCGGAGGGGCGGTACCTCTCCCACTGGCAGTCCTCGTCGAAGAGGGCGGCGAGGAACGCCTCGTGCTCGCCGAGCTCCGCGACCGGAGGCTCGGCCGAGGGCGCGGAGGTCTCCTCGGCAGTGGACGGGGTCGTGCCCGCGAGGAGCCGGCAGACGGCCTGTTCGAGGTCGGTGAGAGGGGCGGGGCCAGGGCGGACGGCGACGGAGTAGAGCCGGTGGAACTCGGCGACGGCCTCCGCCTCGGTGCCGAACGCGATGTCGGTCTTCTGTCGTAGGTGGTTCTCGCCGTGGAGGTGGACGTGGCGCCGGACGCCTGTGGTGTAGGAGCCGACGGCGACGGTGGTGTGGCCGTCGTGGGCGTGCAGGTGGATGACGAGACGGCCTTCGGCGATGTCGTCGTGGATGCGCTGGGCCTCGGCGCCGACTTCGCGGATCTCCTCACGGGTGCACCAGGGCATGGGGTAGTTCGCCCAGGTCCATTCGGTGTCGATCTCCTCCTGGAGGGCGGGATCGATCTCGGTGGTGAACCCGAGCTGCTGGAGCTGTTCGGCGGCCTGGGCGGTGTAGTGGGGCTCTTCGCGGTCGATGCGGGCCAGGACCATGGTGGTCGGGCCGGTGCTGCGGAAGCCGTGGTCGTGCAGGTGAGAGCGGGCGGCATCGGCCGTGGGTCCCGTCGTGGTGGCGATGACGGCGGGATGGTGGTCGGGGTGGAGGGCGAAGTGGACGTGGGCGTCGGCGGAGGCGTACGGCATCGGGTCCTTCGGAGGTTAGGGGGTTCGGCCGGCGGTGGCCCGTGCGGCGGGGCGCGCGGACGGCGGCGAGACGACGGGGGCGCGGCGCGTCGAGGGGCCGGCGCGTGTGGTGGGCGCGGCCCGCGCTCGCTGGGGCAGCGGGCGGCCGGTGGCATGCTGCCAACGGGTACGGACGGCGCCGATGTCGGCGAGGGTCCGGCGGGCACCGGCGACGAGCTGGAAAGGTGTGTTCATCGGGTCGTCGGAGTACGCCTGGATGCGGCGGGCGGCGTGGTCCACCGTGGTCAGGAGCGAGCGCGTGAGAGCGCGTTGGCTCCAGTGTTCGACGGATCCTGCGGGTTCGGCGAGAAGACGCAGTACGTCGCTCGGCTCGCGTCCGTCGTGCAGGAGGCCGCGCTGCTGGGCTTCCCACAGGACGGTGACGGGGTCGACGGGCTCGTGGCGGCGGACGAGGGTGGTGAGGCACTGCCACAGGCCGGCGTGCAGGGGCTGGGTGAAGTCGTCGGCAAGCAGCCACCGTACGGACTCGATGTCGGCGGGGCGGGCGGTGGCGGTCGCGAGCAGCAACTGCTCCTCCTCTGCCGCCTCGGTGTCGTCGGGCACGATGGCCGGCGGGGACACAGGCGTGCGGGGTAGGGCGCCGGCGCGTGGGGGGAAGCGTGTGGCGATGTCGTCCACGACCGCGGCGAGCGCGTCGGCCTCGGCGAGCACTGTCGGGACGGGGTGCGGGAGGGAGGCGTCGTGGACCGTCTGGACGAGGTGCTCGGCGGCGGCACGTAGCCGGCGGCGGGCGTGTTCGGCCTCGACCATCCGCGCGTAGGCCGCCGCGTGCCGGGGCCAGGGACAGACCTGGATGAGGGTGTGCAGGTAGGAGGCGGTCAAGCCGCGTGCCTGCTCCCGACCCGAGGCGAGCACCTTGCTGAGCCACGTGATGTTCCTCGCGTGCTCGTCCGGGTCGGGCGGCGGCAGGGCGTTGATCGCGGCGAATACCGCGGCGTGCGCGGCGGTGGAGAACGAGTCGGCGCAGATCCCGGTCACGTCGCCGAGACGTCGCGGATCGAGAAGAAGGGCGCCGAGGAGGGCTTGCTCGACATGGAACACCGGCTGCGGCGCCGGGATCGTGTCGAGATCGTCCTCGTCTGGATCGAGGTTGTGGGGCATCAAGCGGCCAGGGTGAAGTCGTTGGGGTCGAGGGTGACACCGAGGTGGGGGGCGAGGAGGTGGCCGGCGAGCAAGGGCGGAACCGCGTTGCCGATCTGCGAGAACTGCTGGCTCTTGTTTCCGGCCCACGGGTAGTCGCCGGGGAAGGTCTGCAGCAGGCCGGCCTCGCGAGCGGTGATCCGGATCGGCTCCGGCACCGAGGGCACCTCGCCGTCCTGCGCCGACGTCGGGACCGGTTCGGCGGCCCAGGTGCACTCGTTGGCACGGTGCCCGAAGAACAGCGTGCCTGCCGGCTCCTCGATGGACCGGACGGTGGCGTTGGCCTGGTTGTTGCTGCGCAGAGACCACGACCAGCGATGCGCCTCGGAGGTGAACGTCGGCGCCGGGGTGGTGGCGGCACGGTTCTCGCGGGTGCCGTGCCGGGCCGCCCACCCTGTGCGTTCGCGGCGGGAGTTCAGGACCACTCCGTCCGGACGCGGCATCCAGGTGCCGCGCTCTCGCGCGTCGGTGAGGGTCTTGCGGGAGCCCGACGGGAACGGTTCGGGCCCGCCGCCCGGCCCGCCGCCGGCGCAGACGGTCGGGACGGGACGGTCGGTCGCTCCCCAGCCGAGGGCCTCGGCCATGGACACCCAGCGGGCGCGGCCCGGCCCGAAGAGGCTTTCGGGCTCGGCGACCGGGGCATGGGTCGGCGTCGGGGGTTCGGCGGTACGGACGCGGGAGGCGAGCAGGATCGCCCGCCGCCGGGTCTGAGGCACCCCGTAGTCCGCGGAGTTGAGGATTCCGCACCACACGGAAAAGCCCCAGGACCTCAGGATCTGCGCGTACTGCTTCCACAGCGGCAGCACGTCAGGGACCTCTTCCATGGCCACCCACTCCGGCTCACCGACGGCGTTCAGGGCGTGCAGGTAGCGCATCGGCTCGGCCGCGAGCAGGGAGCGTTCATCGCGACAGGCGACCAGGAGCTTGGTGCGGGTGTCGAGGCCGGCGGCGAGATCGGCGACCGCCTGGTGGACGAGTGGCTGGTCCACCAGGCCGAGGCGCTTGCCTGCCATGGACCATGCCTGGCAAGGCGGCGAAGCGATGAACCCCCGGACCCTGCCGGCGAAGATCCATGCCGGGTACGTCGCCACATCGGTGCGGATCGTCAGTAGACCGGCCGCCGCCCTCGTCTTGCAGGCCCATTCGTCCCATTCCAGCCCGACGTCGCGGATCCCGAAGCGGTGCAGGGGGAGGCTCCAGCCGCCGGGTCCGGCGAACAGGTCGAGCACGAGCCCCTTCGGCGGGATCACGACGCGAGACCGAAGTTGTCCTGCTCGGCGTCGCCGCGGCAGCTCCAGGGGGAGCGGCCATTTACCACGCCCAGCTTGGCGGCCTCGGCTTCGACGTCGTCGAGGGCGGCGCGCTCGGCCCTGGTGACGTGGTCGATCGGGGCCTCGCCGAGCGGGACGCGCGATCGGTGCAGGAACGCCTCGCCCAGCAGGGTGTTCCCGGTCGCGTTGGCGCGGGCGATGCCCTTGAGGATGGCCGCGTCGAACTCGACGACGTCCTCCCACTCCGAGGGCGAGGTATCGCGGATTTTTCGCCACTGGGAATTTCCGTGATCGACGCGGGCGGAGACGCTGTCCACGGCCGGGATCGCAGGTGCTGGCGGCAGGGTCCGCAGCTGGAACCGGAGGCGGTCGACCTGGCCGGCCATGTCGTAGAGGGCGAGTGCATGAGTGAGGTTGGACAGGATGGTCTCCTTGTGTGGGTGTCTCGGTCGGCCTATGGGCAGGCAGGGAGCGTCAGAGGGTGCGGCGCGGGCCCGGGAGCGGCGCGGGGTGTGTATGCGGCGCGTGGCCAGAGCGGCGGCAGCCTCACGGGCGTCGGCCCTGGCGGCGGTGTAACGGGGCAGGACGCGATCGGTGATCCGCCGGGCGGCGCGGGCCGGGTCGAGCGGGACGGCGACCGAGGACGGCGCGGGGATGTGGATGGTGATGTCCTCGTGCAGACTGCGGGGGACGGACGGACGAAGGTGGTGGGCGGTGGGATGGCGAGCCGGGCCGGCTTCCCTAGCCGTCGCGCCGGGACGGAGGCTGCGGTGCGCTCGGATGCGCGGGAAGCCGGCGGAGCGGCTTCTTCGCGGGCAGGGGTGTCACCGTCGCGTACGCGCGGGCGGTGTGGTGCCCTTCGCCTTGACCGGTGCCGGCGTGGTGCTTACGAGGCCGCGGTTTTGTGCCGGACGCGCTGACAGGAGGGCTTGGGTGCCGGCGGTCGTGAGCCGTACGCCGTACCGGTCCTGCTGGACGAGCTGGGTGAGGCTGATCAGTCCCTTGTCCAGAAGGGCGTCGATGGTGGTTCCCCTCATGTGCGCGTACAGAGGGGCGATGACTTCCCGGGTGCCCGCGGCGCTCTCGTGGACGACGGCCTCGCCGCAGGCGAACGCGGCGAGGCCCCTGCGCTGGGCTTCGCTGACCTTGACGGTGGGGGTGCTGGTGCCGAGGTTCTCCCGCGCCGCCCATTCCTGGGCGTAGAGGTAGCCGTCGTGCCGCAGCAGGGCGCCGCTGACGTCCTGGACGGCCACCGGCGTTCGGTACAGGTGCGCGCGGGACTGCTTCAGCAACTGGTCGGCCGAGGCGGTGTCGCCGTGGGCGAGGGCGGAGACGGCGTCCGATGCGCGCGCGGCGGCGTTCGAGGTGGCCTCGGTGAGTCGACGGAGGACGGTGATCGCTTCCTGGCCGTCGACGGTGGTCGACGCGTCGGAGAGTGCCGCCTGGGCCAGAAGTTTGCCGGTGTGCAGCGAGGTCCGGTACAGGGCGCTGCCCGTACGGATGGTGTCCGCTAGCTGCTGTGGTGCCTCGCCCGGCTGCCGCGTGAGGTCGTCCAGCAAGTCGCCGCACTTCAGCAGGTACTGGGTCAGGGCCCACAGGTCCTCATCGATCGGGCCGGGAGTGAACGGGTGTGTCAAGAAGCGGGACTCCTTGGAGAAGAGAAGACGAGGGAATCGCGAGCACCGGCCCTGCCGCCGGGCGGCGCGACGCAGGCGCCGGCGCGGCGGTCCTTGGATCAGCGAAGTCGGGTTCGGGCGGGCTGCGCCGCGAGCGCGGCAGGCCGGTTCGAGGCGGGGGCGGGGGGACGGCCGAGCCGAGAGGCGAGCGCCACGCGGCCGGCGTCGGTCAGGTACAAGCGCACCGAGAGCGATGTGTCCAGCGGGTGGGGCGCGCGGGTGACCCAGTTCCGCGCCTCAAGGGAGCGGACCGTGGCCATGGACAGCCGGTCCAACCGCAGCCAGGCTTCTTCGACCGTTCGGGTGTCCACGCTGACGTAGCCCTGGGCGACGGCCAGGAGGCACCGGTATTGGGAGGACGACATCACAGCGGCGGGCTCGGCGCCGTGCTGGGCACGCACCGCGCCCGCGACGTCGGCGGCGGCACCGACGAGGTCGGGTGCTCCCAGGGCGGTCAGAGTCCTGGCCGCATCCACGTGCCGCCCCGCCTCGATGAGCGTGTCCTGGACGTGCTTCGTACGGCCACCAGGCCGCTGCGCCATCTCCTCAGCGGAGAGGGTGCGCAGGAGGCTCTCGGTGATCCGCAGGTCGTCGGCGGTTGTCGCGGCCTGCGTGGCGAGCAGCGTCATCCGGATGTACACGTCGTGGGCGACGGGAGTGAGGGGCAGGCGGATCCGTGCGGCGGCCTTCTGGACGTCCTGGACGTACCAGGAGATGGCGCCCGCCCGCGTGGCGAGGGCCTCGGCGATCTCCCGCGAGAGGTGCTCTCCGACGCGCAGGAGTCGCAGGTCGTCGTGGAAGCTGGCGAACTCCTCGGCCAGGGCGAGGAGACGAGCAGGCATCGGGATCTCCGGTGACTGCGGACTGACGGGGTGTTCGTGCTCGGGCGGCGTCACATGCCCCGCCCCGACTTGGTCGTTCGCGTGACGGTCGGGGAAGCGACCGGGGGCATGCGGGTGCCGGGCTGGGCGAGGAGGTGGTGGTCGCGGGCGGTGGCCAGTGGATCAGCGTCTGTGGGCAGGCCGAAGAGCGTGGCGGGGATCGCTTGGGCGAAGGCCGTGATCGGACCGCGGCAGGAGCGGGGACCGTCGCCGGCCACCGCCTGCCGACGGGCGGCGAAGTTCACGGTCGCGTCACGGGGTGCGGCGCCGGGACGGATCCGGCCGGTGAGCGCACAGGCGACGTCATGCGCGGTCGGGGTGCTGGGAGACGTGGGAGAACCTCCGTTCAGGAACGTCCTGTTCGTGGGGCCGGTGTGCGCGGACAGGGCCGGGGCCCGTCAGCGGCAGGGGAAGAGGACCGTTACGCGGCCTGCTCGAAGTCGCCCTTGGACGGTCGCTGTTTGGCGATGGCGCGGGCGGTGATGGCCTGCGAGGCGCGGGCGGAGGCGGCGGCGAGCTCGTCGGCACCGGGCTCGGCGTACCAGGGGCGCAGGTCGAGCATGGCGACGCGCATGCCGGTGGCCAGGCACAACGCGCTGCCCTTGGGTAGGGCGCGGATGGCGTCGGCGGGCAGGATCCGTTCCTGCCGCATGCTGATCGAGGTGGACTTGCCGGACTCGGAGACCGACGTGCTGGTCGTCTCGACGTCGTGGTCGCCGATCATCCTGCTCAGCTTGTCGGCGAAGTCCGGGTCGTCGATGCCGGAGCCGATCACCTTCACCGTGGCCGCCGACCACATCGCGTCCATGCCCGCGTCACCCCACACTTTCTGGCCCTGGCGGTAGGACTGCAGGATTGTGATCGGGATGATCCCGCGCGACCCGAGGTGGGAGTACAGGTCGGGCAAGTCCGAGATCTTGCAGACGTTGGCGGCCTCGTCGAGGATCGCGAGCATCGGCGGGTCGAGCCGGCCGCCGGCGCGCTCGGCCTGGGCGGTCGCGGCCCGCATCACGGAGTCTGCGCACGCCGCGATCAGTGCGCTCGCGCCGCCTCCGCCATCCTTCGACAACAAGAACAAGGTGTCCGTGGACGTCACGAAGTCGGCCGGGCGGAACTCGGGGACGTCCTTCTGCGGGGTGACCCAGGCGGCGATGTCGCTGTTGAGAAGGGCGGCGGCGTACTGGCGGGCGGTCTCGTAGATGCCGTCCCGCGTCTCGGGCGGGCCCTCGACGGTGCCCTTGAGCTGGGCTGCGACCGCGGCGAAATTGTGATCGCGGAGGATGTCGAGCGGGGTGCGGTCGGCCGGGAAGGCCAGCCACTGCATGATGTCGGTGATCGGCCGTTCGTCCAGGGCTGCGGCCAGGAGCAGCTGGGAGAGGACGTTGCTGCCGGCCTTCGACCAGAAGTCGCCCTGCTGGGAGGCGTCGACGCTCGCGGCGAGGAAGTGCCCGGCGAGCCGTCCGGCGCCGTCGAGGGTCTTGGCGTCGGCGAGCGGGTTCCACCACATGGTCCGCTCGGCGTGGGCGATCTGCTGCGGGTCCATCGACCACACCCGTCCCACGGCGGCGCGCGCGTCGAGGCACGCGGTGTAGGCGTCGCCGGCCGCCTTGTTCGAGGTCAGCAGGACCGGTCCGGGCGCGGCGAGGATGGAGGGGATCGCCAAGCTGGTGGTCTTGCCGGAGCGCGGGGCCATGATCGCGACGGCGACGTCCTCGAAGCCCATGCGGACCTCGTGACGGGTTCCGGCGAGGTTGCCGAGGAGGACGCCGGCGTCGCGTGGCTCGATGTGCTTGGCGGCCTTCAGGCTCGGCCGCAGCGAGCGCGCCTTGGACTCGATGGCCTTGGCGAGCAGCGGCTCGATGTCGCGGGCCTTGGCCATCCCGTCGACCTTCTTCTTCCGGCCACCACCTCGGTTCTTGTATCGCAGCCACACGGCTCCGCCAGCGGCGGCGAGGAGCAGCGTCACCAGCACGGGGATGACGCGGGTGGTCAGGAGCAGAGACGTTTCTCCGGCCTGCGGCCACAGCTGCTCGGGGCGCAGGAGAGCATCGGCCGGCCGGTAGGGCGCCCAGGTGCCGGTGCCGGTGGCCCAGGCGGTGAGGTTGCCGCCGAGCCAGGCGATGGAGGCGAGGGGGAGGCCGACGGCGAAGGCGCCGAGGAGGACCTTCAGGGCTATGTCGTAGCCGTCGGAACTGGAGGAGGGAGCGGAGCGCAAGCGGTGGTTCCTTGAACGGTGCGGCGGGCGCGGGAGCGTCAGAGGAGGCGGCGGGACCTCAACGGCGGCACGGGAGGTGCAGGCGGGGGAGCGCTGGTGCGGCGGAC